>CAZBOT010000006.1:0-43496 GCA_964493575.1 uncultured Candidatus Saccharibacteria bacterium
TTGGACTACCATTGCTCATCACTGGAGCAGTGGTGTCTGCAGGAGGGGTGGTGCCTTCTGAGGTTGGGAGAATTACAAATGCTCCGAACTGTTTTGAAGTGTGTGATGGTTGGTAATTAGAGTTTCCGATTAACGCAGGAGTAGTAGAGGAAGTCATTGGAATAGTGACTGGAGAGCCTGAATAAGTTCCGGTTGCTATTGGTGACCCGTAGAAATTCTGCACATCACGAATTTCATAAGTCTGACCATCCACAAGTCCTGCAGTAGAGACATCAACATTTACACTATTTGACTGGGACCAGTTATAAACTGTAATATTTGCTCGACCTGTTTCATAACTATTAGGTTGAACAAAGGTTTGTAAACCAGAAGCTGGCAAAGAGAATTGATACGAATTACCTGGGATCTGAGCAAAGCCATTGTTGTCCGGGCCAATAATAGTATTACCGATAAATTGAGCTAAACCTGGACAGTTACCACTGATTGCCCCTATACCCACAATATAATTATTGCGAACAATACCTCCGGTACTCGTAGTACCTCCATAACAAGCTTGGAAGGTACCATAACCACCTGTACCATATTCCATGTTGTTTTCCATGATGGCACCACTAAAACTTGGGTCACGGCCCATTAACAGTTGGAAACTTGGATTAGTCCCATACCTACCATTGTTAAACACAGTGTTTCCGTCATAAGTAATATCGTTTATACCTCCGGCATCACCATAAGACTGGGTTCCGATGCCAGAATTATGAAATGAAAAGTTGTGCCTAACAAACTTACGTGGATTACCATTGGTGTTTTGAATATAAAAGCCATGGCCGTATACTTCCCCAGACGTGTCCATCCAACCATTGTTGTAAGAGATGTTTCCGTAAAATTCTGAACCACTGCCTAGGGCATGGCTTCCAAATCCATTCCCGGTATCATGAACTACATTATTAATAAATTTACAACCATCGCAAGAATCAAGAAATCCTTCACCATTATCAACTCCGCCTTGTTTAGGATCACTCCCACTTACTGTAGAAATACGACTTACCTGGCCAGAGATGGTGACCTCTAAACCTTGAAAAATTGTGTAAGAGCCATAGACTTCAAAAACATTCCCCCAAACACGAACTTCAGTACCGGCTGGATAACTTGAACAAGTAGTTGGACAGCTTCCGTTCCACCCACGAATTACATCGACGGTGTTGCCGTTGGCATTTTCGAGACGCACCTCTTCACCAACGACCCCTCCAATGCGAGCAGTTCTACCCACGTTATATATAAAGATATTCGGGTCAGCTACTGTCATCGTGCCATTATTATAACCCGTGCCACTACTCATCGTAGCTGTTAAAGTGGTGGTTTTATTCCCGTCAATGGTCACTCGTTCACCTGGATAAGCTCGGATAGTGATTGGATTACTAGATGTTCCATTAATCTGGCTAGTAAATCTGCCATTGTAAGTGCCAGCTCGCAAACAAACGATTTTACCCGGGATAAGACTACTTGGCTGGGCTAAAGCAGTTTTTAAGTCCCAAGGGCTACCAGCCGAACCATTCCCTCCACTTGTTCCAGAAGTAGTCACATAAAAATCACAGTTGATTGCAGCTTGACTTTGCACTGAACCAAGTTTATCAGACCAAGGCCTAATAATTACCAAACCTAAAACCAAGGACAATAAAATCAATGGTCCTAGGTATTTACCAAGCTTGGATAACGATATGTTTTCCATGTGTTTCGCTATATTTTTTAATTTTATTTTTGTTTCTAAACAAGCTATTCTTGTTATTTTGACAAGAAATTTCGCTAGAGTTAGAGCTTTTCTGATTTAATTATACCAAAAATTTACCTTACAGTCAATGGGCTAGCTTACGTGCTTGCTAATAACCCTTCGACGGTGCCAATGTCTACCATGAAAGACAAACCAAGTAAGCAAGATAAGAATCAATCCAATCACAATTAAAATATAAATTGGTAACACCCAGATGGTTTGCTGTGCCCTAACCTCTAACTTTTGGTTACCAAATGTAATCACTGATTCAACTTTATATGGACCAAAGGCAAAAGTTGAGGGATCCCAACCGCTGAGGAATGTTCGATCTGATTGTGGTAACACATTTGCGGCATCGCGGTTAGTGGCAGGACTGGCAACCATGCGACCAAAGATGTCTGTTACATAAACTTCACCTTTTGGTTTTACATGCACGCGTCCTGTATTGATGAATAAGTTAGTGAATTCAACTGGTTCATTCCACCAGATAAATTTTGGTTCCGCGGCAAACTCGAAATTTCCTTCTGGCCTAGCTTCACCATAACCCACAATCAAGATTGTGCCGAGTGATTGATTAATCCCAACACCTGACGCCAACGAACCACCTGACAAAGAAAATAAGATTGCTCCATAATGGCTCCCCTGCTCGGCGTTAACTGGCGGGTTTAATAAATATTTTACTGCACGAGTTTCGTTTGGTTGCAAAGTAACTTCTGTGCCCTCAGGAAAACTTAACCAAGAAGCCAGCGAAAAAGTTACGTCATTAAATTCTGCATCAGGCACAAACTGAGGCTCTCCTTCATCACCTGGTAAAAAATCACGCGCTGAAATCTGGAGCTTAACTTCACCATCTCCATTATTAGTTACCTCAACGGCGCCAGAGACACTACCACCCTTAGGGACTTGATGTTCTTGTAAAAAAGGCGAGATAGTAATCTCGCGAAATTCTGTTTGGGCGCTCACAATATTTGGTACTAACCATACCAAGCTAATGATCAAAAATAAATATTTCATAAATTTAGTAGGTGGCAGTTGCAATATAAGTCACAGTACTTTGATAATCCCCTGCTTCTTGCAGGTTACCTATCACAAGTTTATAAACTAACTGGGTTACCTGGCTAGTCACCGGGCCCGTATCGCAAGCTACTTCAAAAGGTGTGGTTTCCATTCTGGCATAGGTGTCATCGGCAGAAAAACGGCTACCTGTACCCGTGCAAAGTGAGCTATCAGTAGTGTGATAACCAAAGCGTCCGGTGGTTACCCCTGTTCCGAAAGCTGCTGGAGTAGCATTGGTTCCCGAAACCGTAGCGATGACATCAGAATTCGGACTGGTTAAGTCTTGATCATGGCGCGCAGTTGCTGTATAACCTCCTGTCGCATTTGTGGTCACAGTTAAGGCTTGAGCAGCGATATTTGGACTGCCATCCCCAACCGTTAAAACCCCATAGCCAATAGAGGTGGCAGTACTAGTTACAGTAGTGGTTTGACCAGCAATGGTTGTTCCTGAACTTATTCCAGAAATAGAAAAAGTTAATGACGGTGCCGATGTAGTTGCACTAGCTTCTTGCGAGTAACCGCTTTCTGTATCCTCCGCATCGCTACCGGTGCCATAACTAGCCTTAACTTTTATTTTATAAGTTGTACTTGGTGATAAACCAGTGACCCTCTCACCAGATCCACTATTCCAACCGGCATAGGTTTGCCAAGCTTCTGAACTGCCTAAAGTATCATCGGTTTGAATAAAATAAGTCGTTGCAAAATCGTCGCTAGAAATTGCAATCGCATAAGTAGTGTCATCCTGTTGACCATTACCCGTCACCACAACAAAATCAAGACTATTATATAGAGTGCCGCCGGTGTTGGTTAAAGTTGGTTGTCCCGGTATTCCCGGATAGGCCCCAGGCTGGAAACCACTGGGATTAACAAAATTAGTTGAATTACTATTGCCACTCTCAACGTCAGAAATAGAATCTCTTGATTGATAATTTGTGGAACTGCTTGATTCACCGCCACCATCAAAAGTAGAGTTCTCAATTTGATAACTACCACTATTCATAGTTTGAGCAATCGCAATACCAGGCATCAACAAGATTACAGCTGTAAAAATAAATATTTTTTTGTATCGAGAAGTCATATTTAACTATATAATATCATAGAATTACCCCGAATAAGCCAATCAAAAAAGCCCAAACACTTGGGCTTTAAACATTAGCGACTTGGCGAATTTTGATGTTGCCGGATAATTCGCCGGGTATAAATACGGAGCAAGAAGCGCAGAATGATCAAAATAATTAATAGTCCCACTATCACCAGCGACAACAACTGCCATGGAACGATAAAGAAACTATACTTGGCATTGGCCGTATTATTATTTTCACCATAACGAATATCTAACTGAGCGGTGTAATAACCAAAAGCAAAATTTTGGAATTGGCTCATCGCAGTAGAAAAGAATCCCCCACTACCCTCGGCCGGTACAGTTGCAGAAGGATTTTCTTCACCGCCACCTGCGTTGATCCAAGCACTTTCAAATCTACGTATGCTTCTTGGGAGAACACTACCTTCTTGGCGATTCGCGTTGAGGTTTTTAGCGGTAAGGCCGACTAAATTTTTTACTACAATACTTCCTTCGGGTTTAACTCGATCGGCTCCAGTATTTTGAAAACGGTAATAAAGCTCAACTGGTAAAGATGTAAAAAAACGTTGTTTGTCTTTGGTAGAAAACTCTAGAATGTTCACGCCTTCCTTTATCTCACCATTTACTCGCAAAAGTAATAACGTTCCTAAACGGGCTCCGATACTTACTTCCCCACCATTTTGCGGTGGGGGTGTGGTGCGAACAAAAATCGAAGCAAAATAACCACCAGGTTCAGCGCTTCTCGGAACATTTACGGTAAACGGAATGGTCCTGGTTTCACCAGCTCGAACAGTAACTTGTCCTTGCACCTCAACCCAGGTTGCCAACCCTTCGCGCGCTGGCACAAACTGAGGGTTACCACTTTCATCACCAGCTTCAAAATTCTCTACTTGGGTATAATAAACAGTGTCGGACTGACTTTCATTCGTTACGTCAAACTTGCTTTGGACAGAGCGACCTGGATCAACAGTTAATTCCAAGCGGGGCGGGCTAATCGTAATAGCTGAAGCTGTAAGTGGAGTTGCAAATAAAAAGATACCAGTTGCTATGAGTAAAGCCGACTGGAATCTTTTCTTAGTAAAAATAAAGGGTAAATAGAAGGATTTCACCTAACTATTATACCAAATTTCAACGAATTTAGAAGGTTGCTGTAGCAGTATAAGTAAGAGTGGTAGAATAGCTACCAGCTTCTGTACTTGCGGTAATATTTGCAACATATCGTGCGCTATAAGTAGTCGTAGCAGAAGGGCCTGCAGCTGAGGCAATGTTATCAGGTGAAGCAACACCGTTGTATGCAAAGCCTGCGGCTGCATATGGTGCATCTACTGATCCAGAGCCACCCGAAGCAGTATAACGAACACCGAACTGCTCAGTGCCAGGAGTAGATGCTGTGTTGGCTGCACCGATGGCATCAATGGTATCACCGCCACTGGTTAAGGTTGCGCCAGAGACGTACATAACGTAACCACCTGTTGCATTAGTTCCTGCAGCTAACTGATGAGCTTCAACTTCGGTAGCGTTACCAGCCGAGTTGTCTGCGAAAGTATCATCAGCAGCAGATAGTGTGCCAAATTCAATATCGTTGTCGGAAATAGAAAAGGTAATGCTTGGGGAAACAGTTGCTGTGATGTCTACTTGGTCATCAGCGATAATGTCTACAGCAATTGTGCCAGTGTCACCGAACGCGCCTGCGACAGCAATTGTGTCATCATCATCTAATGCACCATTCTGAACTGTGTTAGCTGCACCGGTACCACCGGTGGTAGCAACTGTACCCATTTCGATTCGATAACACAAACCGCCAGCATGAACATCATCGGTTTCAGGTGAGAAGGTTACCACGTTGCCGGTTACATCAACTCCCCAATCTGTAGCGCTAGCTGTAAGAGAAACGGTTTCTTCGGTAAAGTTAGCAGTTGTACAGGTCCCGCTATCACCTACTGCAAAGTCAAAGTTTGCTGCAGCTTCAGCTGCGAGAGTAAAATCTGCGCTGAAAGTTAAGGTGATGGTGTCACCACCACCAGTTTGGATACCGGTCGGGCTAACAAAATAAATAGTATAATCCGAATTAGTATTTTCTGCTAATCGGCTGGCGTTTGCGCTCATGCTGGTCAAGGATGCAGCTTGCGCATTATTGATAGTGACAAAACTTGCTAAGACTAATGAAGTAATAGCTCCTTTCACTAACCAGTTCTTAATTTTAGTTTTCATTTTTATTTCTTGCATGCCATTTTGAGACACACTGCTTAATTGATTATTTTAATTATAACAGACTTTGAGTGTTTTGTAAAGAAAAAGAGGCCTGAGTCTTCGCCCCGGGATACTGTCCCTAAAAAAAGGATCCCCGGAAGCCTAAAAAGGCTATCCGGGGTCTTATTCATCTAGATTGGTAATTCTTGAGTTTTCAAGTTTTCCTTGGCAACGTCTGGGTTAAAACCAGTACCTGCCGGGATTAACTTACCAATAATTACGTTTTCTTTAAGACCTTTGAGGTAATCAGTCTTGCCTGTTACAGCAGCTTCAATCAGTACCCGGGTCGTTTCCTGGAAGGAAGCCGCGGCGAGGAAGCTTTCTGTGGACAATGAAATCTTAGTTATCCCCATCAGCAATTGCTCTGCTTCTACCAAAGCTCGGCTATCAGATTCCAACTGCTCATTGATTTCTTGCATGCGAGATTTATCTATAATATCGCCAAGAACCAAATCAGTATCACTGGTATTAGTCACGCGCATCTTGCTAAACATCTGACGCACAATTACTTCAATATGCTTGTCGTGAATTTGCTGACCTTGTGATACATAGATATCCTGAACTTCTTTTACAATGTAACGCTGTGCAGCTTCAGTCCCTTGAAGTTCCAAAACTTTGTTTGGACTCAAGTTTCCTTCAGTTAGAGGCTGCCCGGCTGCAACTAGGTCACCATCTTTTACAGTTAGGGAAAAGCCTGATGGAATAATGTATTCTGCCAAGTCTTCACCTTCGTGAACTAGCTTGATTTTTCCATCGCTGATTCTGACCACACCACTTGCCGGTGACTTCGTCATAGTATTGTCTTCGCTCACAAACAAGCTATCCCCTTCTACAATACTGGCACCATCTTTCACCAAGACTTCGCTTCCAGCTGGGATATCAATAACCTGCGATTGTGCGTTTGCTCCCTCAATGCGAATTAGGTTTTCTTTGGCAGAGGATTTGGAAATAGAAACTTTACCGGAAATTTCTGCCACAGTTGCCATACCTTTTGGTTCACGAGCCTCAAACAATTCTTCTACTCGAGGTAGACCTTGAGTAATATCGCTTACCGATGCAGAACCACCAGTATGGAAAGTACGCATGGTCAGCTGGGTTCCTGGTTCACCAATCGATTGAGCGGCCACAATTCCCACGGCAGCTCCAAGTTCAACCATCCGATTGAAACCAAGATCAAAACCATAACATTGGCGACAGACACCACGAACCAGTTTACATTTTAATACGCTACGACACTTTAATTCAGAGATGTCAGTTTTGGCAATATCAATGGCTTGTTGTTCATCAATCCCGTTGCCTTTTTTAACAATCATATTCCCGTCTGCATCTTTTACATCTTCGATTACTACACGTCCGAATAGACGGCGTTCAAATGATTGATTCATGGCCTCGCTGTCCGCGCGGGAAATTACATCAAAGTCTTTAGTGCCGCAATCTTCTGCATTAATAACCACATCTTGAGCTACGTCAACCAAACGGCGGGTCAAGTAACCAGCATCAGCAGTACGGAGCGCAGTGTCACTCATACCTTTTCGAGAGCCGTGAGTAGAAATGAAGTATTCCAAAATGTCGATACCTTCTTTAAACGAACCGCGCACAGGAAGCTCAATAGTACGACCCCCAGGGTTTACCACCAGTCCTTTAAGACCAGACATCTGGGTAATCTGAGAGAATGAACCACGAGCACCACTAGACACAAAATAATTCACACTCGAGTGAGGTTCAACAGTTCCCACCACATCTTTGGCAATCTTCTCGGAAGCGTCTGCCCAAATTTCAACTACGCGGCTATAACGCTCGTCCTCAGTCAGCAACCCTTCCAAGAATTGCTCTTGGGTAGTTTGCACTTCTTTATCAGCTTCTTCAAGCAACTTGTACTTTGTAGTTGGTACGTGCAAGTCGTCCATACCCCAAGAAATCCCAGACTGCTTCATGTAAGTGAACCCAGTACGCTTGATTTCATCAATTAGATTAGCTGTCGCATCAAGGCCAAAAGCTTGGTAAGACTCACGGACTAAGGCTTGCAAGTGTTTCTTATCAAAAGCTTCATTCCGGAAACCAAATTCCTTTGGCAAAATACGGTTAAAGATCAAACGACCAACACAAGTTTCAATAATTTCACCATCTTCCATGCGAACTTTGATTTTCGCTTGAATGTGAACGTGCTTATTGTTGTAAGCCAAAATAGCTTCTTGCTTGTCAGAAAAAATCTTACCTTCACCTTTTAGGCCTTCACGAATGGTCGTGATATAGAAACAACCCACAACGACGTCTTGCGCTGGAGTCATAACCGCATCACCGCTCGCAGGCTTAAGCAAGTTATGGCTAGAAACCATAATCTCGCGGGCTTCTTTTTGTGCAGCTTCGGTTAACGGCACGTGAACAGCCATTTGGTCACCATCAAAGTCAGCATTAAACGCCGCACACACCATTGGGTGGAGTTGAATAGCTTTTCCTTCAATCAACACTGGTTGGAAAGCTTGAAAACCGAGTCTATGCAAGGTCGGTGCACGGTTAAGTAATACATAGTGATCCTTGCTCACCTCTTCTAGGATATCCCAGACTTCAGTGCGACCTTGTTCGATAAGCCGGTTAGCACTCCGAACATTGTGGGCGTACTCACGAGAAATCAGTTTAGAAATAACGAACGGCTTAAACAATTCCAAGGCCATACGCTTTGGCAAACCACATTGATGAAGTTTTAGGTTTGGTCCAACCACAATTACAGAACGACCACTATAATCTACCCGCTTACCAAGCAAGTTCTGACGAAAACGACCTTGCTTACCCTTAAGCATGTCTGCAAGTGAACGCAATTTGCGCTTTTGACCGGTTGAAGCAGTTACTTCTTTACCATGGCGAACACTATTATCAATCAACGCATCAACGGCTTCTTGTAGCATACGCTTCTCGTTTCGAGTAATAACTTCGGGGGATTTAATTTCTAGGAGTTTCTTTAGGCGATTGTTACGATTGATTACGCGGCGATACAAATCGTTCAAGTCAGAAGTCGCAAAACGGCCACCATCCAATTGCACCATCGGACGCAAGTCTGGTGGAATCACTGGTAAATGCTTGATCAACATCCATTCTGGGCGAACCCCACTACGCACTAATGATTTAATTAGCTTCAAGCGTCGGGTTAACTTCTTGGCATTCTGGCCTTCGGCATCTCTTAAGTCAATTTCTAATTCACTAGCTAGTTCCTCTAAGTTAGTTTCTTCTAATAAAGCTTCTAGTGCTTCAGCACCGATACCAGCTGTGAAAACTTGACCATACTTTAAAGACAAATCACGGTAAGCGAGTTCAGAAATGATTTGCATCTTCTTGATACTCTTTAGTTCGCTACGGGCTTGATCACGAATGCTTTCCAGATTCAGAATTTCTTTTTCCCACATGTCTTTGATAGCAGTAATTTCTGCGTCAATTTTAGCACCTTTGACATCAGCGTCACCTTTAACATCCTGCTCTAGCTGGGTGCGAGTTTTTGCTAACAATGTTTCGTAGCGGGTTTCAATCTCTTTTTTCTTGGCTTTAAACTCACTTTCAATTTGCTCTAAAGTATTAGCCCGAGCTTCTTCATCAACGCTAGTAATAATGTAAGCTGCAAAGTAAACCAAGCGTTCTAGTTCTTGAACACCTAAATCAAGTACTAAGCCTAAGCGACTTGGTACGCTGCGCAAAAACCAGATGTGCGCAACAGGTACAGCTAAAGTAATGTGACCCATACGTTCACGGCGCACACTAGACTTGGTTACTTCCACACCACACTTATCACAAACAATATTTTTGTAACGAATGCGTTTGTATTTGCCACAGTAACATTCCCAGTCACGGATTGGTCCGAAGATTTTTTCGTCGAACAAACCTTCTTTTTCTGGACGTTGGGTACGGTAGTTAATAGTTTCCGGCTTGGTTACCTCGCCGTGAGACCAAGACAAAATCGTTTCTGGACTAGCCAGTTTGATTTTGACTCCTTTGAATTCTTCAGTTTGAGTGAACATAATTGTTGTTCCTTCCTAAAAGATTATTCTTTCTTTTTCTTCTTGGCCTTAGTTGGTTCATCGAACAATGATGGACCATCTTGCGCTGGAGTGACTTCGACCTTGTCTTCTCCGTCTTCGGCACCGTCTTCTGTGGTTGCGCTGACAACTGCACCACTTTCGCCGAGTAATTCTACATCTAAACCTAAACTTTGTAATTCTTTTACTAAGACACGGAAGCTTTCTGGGACATTTGGCTTCTTGATGGCTTCACCTTTTACAATCGATTCATAAGTCTTGCTTCTACCAACCACGTCATCGGATTTTATAGTAAGCATTTCTTGCAAAGTGTGAGCCGCACCATAACCTTCCAGTGCCCATACTTCCATTTCTCCAAAACGCTGACCACCCATTTGAGCTTTACCACCAAGCGGCTGCTGAGTAATCAAGCTGTATGGACCAGTGCTACGCGCGTGCATCTTGTCATCTACTAAGTGATGGAGCTTTAGCATGTACTTCATACCCACGGTCACAGGTTCATCAAAGGCTTCTCCAGTTTTACCATCAAACAGAGTAACTTTTCCGGTTCGCGGAACACCGGCCTTTTCTAATTCATCCTTAATCTGATCTTCATTCAAACCATCAAGTACTGGGGTAGCAACTTTATAGCCAAGTTTGTGGGCTGCAAAACCTAAGTGAGTTTCGAGCACCTGACCGAGGTTCATACGAGATACAATACCGAGCGGGTTCAAAATTACATCAACCGGAGTTCCGTCAGCCATGTACGGCATGTCTTCTACAGGAATGATACGAGAAATGATACCTTTGTTACCGTGACGACCAGCCATCTTGTCCCCTACTTGGATCTTGCGGAGTACGGCAATTGAAACTTGAATGGAGCGAATCACACCGCTTTGGAGTTTATCACCAGCTTCACGAGTGAACTGACGAATGTTTACAACCTTACCGTATTCACCATGAGGAAGTGTTAAAGAAGTGTCTTTGACATCACGGCTCTTTTCACCGAAGATTACTCGAAGAAGTTTTTCTTCTGCGGTTAAATCAGTTTCACCTTTTGGAGTAATCTTTCCAACCAAAATATCACCAGCTTTAACTTGAGCACCAATGCGAACAATACCTTCTTCATCAAGGTTTTTAAGTTTTTCATCACCTACGTTTGGAATATCCCGAGTTACAACCTCAGGGCCGAGCTTAGTATCACGAACATCAATCTTGAAATCTTCAATGTGAACAGAAGTGTAGTAATCTTGTTGAACAAGACGGCTAGATAATAGAATCGCGTCTTCATAGTTACCACCTTCCCAAGACATAAACGCAACTAATACATTTTGACCAAGTGCTAACTCACCATGTTGGGTAGAAGTACCGTCAGCTAACACATCTCCAGGTTTAACTTTTTGGCCTTTATCAGCGCGAACAATTTGGTTTAAAGAAGTACCGCTGTTAGTACGAACGTACTTCAAGAGCGGGTATTCATAAGTCTTTCCAGAATCACCCTTAACAGTAATCTTGTCACCAGCGGCAGAAGTAACAGTTCCGGCTTCTTCAGCTAAAATTACCTGACCACTATCGCGGGCAGCTTTGGCTTCCATCCCTGTGCCCACAATTGGTGAACGGGGTACGATACAAGATACAGCTTGACGTTGCATGTTTGATCCCATAAGGGCACGGTTAGCATCATCGTGTTCCAAGAACGGAATCAAAGAAGTAGTTACAGAAATAATTTGCTTTGGGGAAATATCGATACAGTCAATCTCATCGGTATCGCTGATAGTTGGTACGCCACGTACACGGACAGAAGCGCGTTCTTCTACAAAGTAACCTTTATCATCAAATTCCAAGTTGGCTGGACCAATGGTGAGTTTTTCTTCTTCATATGCATCCAAGTGTTCAACTTTGTTGAGCAAACGTGGTTTGATTAAAATCTTTTCTAGATCTTGAACGCTCGCAATCTTCTTGGCATCACTTTCAGAAATAGTCTTCCCTGCTTCTACAATTACGCTGCCCTTGGCGTCTTTTATATCATACAAAGCGATTTCATTCACAGCATCCTTACCGTCGTTCTTAGCAAATTTCTTCATCATCTGATATGGAGTTTCAATAAAACCGAAGTCATTGATAGTTGCGTAAGTTGCTAAGTGAGCTACTAAGCCAATGTTTGGACCTTCTGGGGTGGTGATTGGACAAAGCCGACCGTAGTGAGAACGATGTACGTCACGAACTTCGAAACCTGCGCGTTCACGGGAAAGTCCACCAGGACCCATCGCAGACAAACGGCGTTTATGTTCAAGTTCCGCAAGTGGATTGGTTTGGTCCATGAATTGTGACAACTGTGAAGAAGAGAAAAACTCTTGAGTTGCCGCGACAATCGGACGAACGTGAATCAATTGCGCCGGGGTAACCGTTTCCAAATCAGCCAAAGACATACGGTCTTTACAGATACGCGCCATACGCGCCAAACCAACCCGATAACGAGTCTGAATCAATTCCCCTACTGCACGGACACGACGATTAGCTAAGTGGTCAATATCATCAGCGGGCTCACCCGTATTGTTTAAACGGATAATTTCTTTAATCACCGCAACCATATCAGCTAAATCTAAGAGACGGCTATCATGATCTTCAGGAAAATCTAAACGCTGATTGAATTTGTAACGACCAACTTCGGAAAGATCGTAACGATCAAAGTTAAAGAACATCGCATCAATCAAAGAACGCGCGTTATCAACGGTTGCTAAATCACCAGGACGAATACGTTTGTAAACTTCTTTATAACCTTCATCAGCTGTAGAAGAAGCGTCCTTTTCTAAAGTAGTCTGGATATACTTTAATTCCGGATTGGTATCAACATCTTTAAATGCTTCTAAAATTTCTTCGTTAGTCTTAAGCCCAAAAATACGAAGCAGCGCAGTAATTGGAATGCGACGCTTGCGATCAATCTTTACACCAATCACACCAGCGTTGTCTGTATCTAATTCCAACCAAGCTCCCCGATTTGGAACGATCTTCGCACCGTACAAATTCTTGCCGCGTGAAAATTCGGATGTGAAGAACACACCAGGAGACTTAATCAACTGGGACACTACTACACGTTCAACCCCATTGATTACTAAAGTCCCTCGTGGGGTCATCAATGGAAAATCACCAAAATAGACATCTTGGGTTTTGGTCTTACCAGTAACTTTGTTTACTAGCTTAGCGCTAACGTACAACGGAGCTTCATAGGTAGTGTTGCGTTCGCGTGCCGTGATTTCATCATACTTTGGTTTATCAAAGTAGTAATCACCGAAATACAATTCCAAGTTCTTGCTGGTAAAGTCATGAATGGGATTGATTTCTTCGAGCAATTCCTTGAGACCAGTTTCAAAGAACCACTTATAGGAGTTAAGCTGAACCTCGATGAGGTTTGGCATCTTAACTGCCGGATGTCGTTTGCTGAAGAACTTACGCTCAACAGCTTTTTGGCCAGGCACGACAATAGAGCCAATAGCCTGAGGCTTTGTGGTTTGCGGCATTATGCGTATTTCCTTTCAAGCCTAGTTCTGGCTTGAAAATTACTTATTATATAGAGAAAGTAGTCTTCCCAATAAAAAAAGACTAGAATAAGCGGGATTTTTGTTTTATAAGTATAGAAAATGCCGATACCGCCAAAAGTCTTGAAAAAAGTAGTCTAAGATAAGTTGTGAGAGAAAAAAAAGACTCCCATTTTTGCTGAACGCAAAAAAGGGCTTCAAAAATGCCTTAATTTCCTATTGATTTGTTCACATTTGAATAATAACAGGCAAGAAGTTTTTGTCAAGGTTTTTTAAGAAAAAAATTAGGATTTTCTGATTTTTTTCTGGAAAATTCTTGCTTCTATAGTTAAGTGGTATAATTTTGACATATGATCGCCTATTTAAAGGGGAAAATTCTCCAAAAAACTAACAATTACCTAATTTTGGAACAAGCTGGGGTTGGCTATAAAGTGTTTGTAACTCCTGAAGTTTTAGAGTCCCCAACTGGCCAAGACTTAACTCTCTATATATATCACAAGAGTGGTGACGACGGACAAACCTTGTTCGGTATGCCCGACTTTGAAAGTCTACAATTTTTTGAGTTACTAATAACCGTGACTGGCGTAGGACCAAAGATGGCTCTAACTATTATTTCTAGCTCTAAGACTGATATTCTCCAGCAAGCAATCATCAACGGCGACAGTGATATCTTTACTCGAATGTCTGGGGTTGGTAAAAAAACTGCGGAGCGTATCATCCTCGAACTTAAGAATAAAATCGGTGGTGTGATTACTGGGGCCAGCGGTGGTGGTAGCAGCGATTTGTTTGATGCCTTAATCGCTCTTGGTTACAATCCCCGCGAAGTGCGTGATGCAGTCGCAAAAGTAGACAGTTCACAAGACACAGCTGCGCAAATTAAAGAGGCTCTCAAATTAATTTCAAAAGCCTGATGGATTTCGTAAATCTTGCCGAACAATCGAAAAACGATTACGAAAAATTTTTAGTCGCAGCGCGCGGCTCTTTTTTGCAAACCTGGGCTTGGGGAGATTTTCAAAGCTCATTAGGTAACACTGTACATAGAGTTGGGTTAAGCAAAGATGGTCAGTATAAAATTGTTGCGCAGTTTATTGAACAAACCATACCTCATCTTGGTGGTAAATATTTGTATGCTCCGTTTGGTCCTGTGGGTGATTTAAGTTTAACTCCAGAGTTTATTAAACAGGTCGCGCTGCATTTCCCCAACCATTGGTTTATTCGAATTGAACCACAAACTAATTATCCAAGCATCGGCCAAACTACCCTTCATATTCAACCTGGTAAAACCCTTTTAACTGATCTTACAAAAAATGAAGATGATTTACTTGCCAAGATGCATCATAAAACCAGATACAACATTAAAGTTGCACAAAAACACAATGTAGAAGTTGGTGTTGTAAAAAACACTGATGAAATGAATAAAGCTCTCAAACTGATAACTGAAACTAGCAAACGTCAAAAGTTTACCGACCACCCGCTCAGTTACTACCAAAGCCTTATCAAGCTTGCCAATTCCCAAGACCCTTCTCTTGGTATGAAAGTATATACAGCCAAACTCCAAGATCAATTACTCAACTGTGCAGTAATGATTGATTCATACGATACTCGGACTTATCTGTTCGGCGGCAGTAACGATCAAAATCGTAATGTAATGGCTCCATACCTTTTGCACTGGCAAGCCATCCTTGATGCAAAGAACTCTGGCAAAAAATTCTATGACTGGTGGGGCATCGAGACCGCAACTGGGAAAACCCCTGGCTTTGCCAAATTCAAACTTGGTTGGGGCGGACAACAAATTAGTTACCCAAAACCAGAAGATTACGTAAATAAAACTGCTCATTACCAGTTATACAAAGTCCTTCGATTTCTTAATCGGTTATTCTAATTCATTGCTATGAAAAAATTTCTTCACAAAATTTTACCCGAAAGATTATACAAAACCTTAGCGCCAATCTATCACGGCACTGTGGCCTTTTTGGCTGCTTTATATTATGGTTCGCCTGCCAAAGAAATGCAGATTATTGGCGTAACTGGTACTTCGGGAAAGTCCACCACAGTAATCATGTTGGCTCACATCTTGAACAGCTCAGGAATTCGCACCGGCTATATTACAACCGTAAGTTCGTATGATGGCCGCACGGAGAGCATAAATAAGCACGGTCTTTCTATGCCTGGCCCTCTCTTGCTCCAAAAAACCTTACATGACTTTGCTGCCCGAGGCTGCAAGTTTACAATCATGGAAGCAACATCAGAAGGCCTAGTTCAGAACCGTCACTTATCTATAAATTTTGAAGGTGCGTTATTTACCAATTTAACACCAGCTCATTTAGACAGCCACGGTAGTTTTGAAAACTATCGCAAGGCCAAAGGACGATTATTTGAAGCTCTGAGCAGTCATGGTTTTATTGGAGTGAATGTTGATGATCCCAACTACACTTACTTTGCATCATTCCCAGCACGTAAAAAGTTCGGCACTTCTTCTCGTCAGGATAAAACCGCTCAGACTGAGATTCCCATTTTGAAGGCATCCAACATAGAAGTTGCCGAAAATTTAAAATTTGATGTTGAAGGCCAACCATTTACTATTAATGTTAAGGGTTCGTTTAATATAGACAATGCATTATTAGCAATAGGCGCGGCGCAGTATTTAGGAATTACTTTAGAACAAAGTGCAGGTGCCTTAAAAACTTTTGGTGGTACAAAGGGTCGCATGGAGACTATCCCTAATAATCGCGAGTTAACAATCATAGTTGATTATGCTCCCGAACCAGCTAGCATGGAAGCTAGCCTACGAGCAGCTCAATTAATTCCCCATAAAAAAATTATTCATGTGTTTGGCTCAACCGGCGGACATCGTGATGTTGCCAAACGGTTTGAGTTTGGGAAAATTTCCGCGCAGTTTGCTGATACCATTATTATCACCAATGATGATGTATATGATTCTGATCCCGAAGAAATTGCTCGCAATGTTGAAGAAGGAATCAATCAAGTGACAACTAAAAAGGTCAGCGAGGTAATCAAAATTTTGAATCGCAAACAAGCTATACAAAAAGCTTTGCAAATTGCAGAGCCAGAGGACTTGATTCTAATTACTGGTAAAGGAAGTGAGCAGTTCTTAATTTTACCAAACAATGAGCGCATTGCCTGGGATGAACGCAAAGTAATTGAAGATTTGCTAAAATAAGAAAACCGCTACCCCGAAGTGGTAGCGGTCATGGATTTGGATTCAAGAGAAGATTCGCTCTTCTGTGGAATCACAGGATTGAAGTATTGTTTCGCCAAAGATTTTTTTAATGCTTTGGAAAAACGCAGGTGTTGCCTGGTGCTTTTGATCACCAGGCTCTCCTCAAGGAGCATGTTAAGCCCCTCGATTTTTATCTTCGTAGAAACCTGCTCCCGATCTTGTCCTGAAGTCGTGACATAAAAATGACGAATCAGTTTTACAATCGGGATAAAATGAAACCGATCTCTATTACATTCTCTGCAGAATGTTAACATGTCGGCTATAGCATGTTCAGCGCCCTTAGATTTTACTGGGAGCGCTAGCCGGATTTGTTTCAGGCTCATGGCCTGAAGTTCACTTGGCTTCATCCTTTGTCCTCCGAATAAATTTTAACAACCATTGTACTATACATATTTTTTAACCTTTTGTCAACTATGCTCTTATACATAAACACAGCTGAGTTCAAAACCCTGCAAATTGCAGCTATTTCTAAAGAGAAGATTGCTGCTTATAATGAAAATTTAGCTTTTAATGAAAATTTTAAAACCCTTGAACGGATTCAAAAATTTCTTAAAAAGCACAAATATACATTCTCTGATGTGGATAAAATTGTAGTTAATAGCGGGCCTGGTTCATTTACAGGCATCAGAGTTGGTGTGGCTCTGGCGCAGGCTATAGGCCTTGGTCTCAATATCCCAGTGATAGCGATACCAGCCGATAAAGTTCCCGCCGATCTACACAAATTGGCAACAATCAAACTCCCAGCCAAACTCACTCTCCATTACGGCGCAGAACCAAACATCACTAAACCCAAAAAGAAAACGCGATAGCTACATGCTTTCGCGTTTTTTTTGGGCAACTGAAAGTTACTGGTCAGTTTCAAACAGCACCCAAAGCTTGATGAAGCTAATAATCCATCAACCCATCATGTAAAAAAGTGTAGAAGTGCCTGCCTGCACAATAAGTGATTGCAACCGCCACCACAACACCAAGTACCAACAGAGAGGTCGCTACAATTGCCCAAGCAGGGCGATAATTGTATGCCGGGATTATTATGCCAACAGACAGAATCGTCCAAGCGGCGAATAACCACTGGTTGTAATTGATCTCAGAAATTTCTGAATTTGGGATAAATTCACCCAAGACATTGTTAGTCCCTAAACGATATCCTGACAAGAAGCCGTAACTTGCCGCCAGAGTTACAGAAGCTGTGCACACCCACACCATAGTTTGGTTGGCACTGAGCTTGTAAGTGAAATACAAGACATAGGCATAGCTAGCTAGTATCACCCACATCCACTTAACTAAATTCCAAATAAACTGCTTCATCCTTATCCATTCCTCCTTCCATAAAACTTTACTACTATACTACTCCCCTCAAAATCTGTCTAGTCGTTTTTTAATCGGAAGAAAATTGCGGCTAAAACGCTCATAACCACTAACCAAATTAGCAAAACAAGCGCATCCATTCCCCAATCACCCCAGGTACCTGAGTTGAGATAAACACTGCGAATGCCGTCGGCTAAATACCCTGTAGGTAAAACTTTGGCAATGTACTGAAAGGCCTTCGGCAAAACATCAACTGGATAAAAAATATTTCCTAAAAATGTTAATGGTAACCCAACCGCGGTAGTGATTGGAGCTGCGGCTTCATAAGAGTCAGCAAACGTGGAAATTAATAAGCCAATCAACAAAAATACTGGGGAACCAAGTGCTGCAAAACCCAGCGCAAACCAAATACTGCTGCCAATATGAGCATCAAAGAATAACCAACCAACTAGGCTCAAAAATAGCACTTGCATCAAAGCGATCACCACTCTACTCAATAATACTGAAGCAACCAATTCTTTCGGCCTGAGTGGCGTCACCAAAAAACGCTTAATAACATTGCGGGTTTTTAAATCAATAAACCAATATGCGAGACCGTAGATGCCGCCTTGCATAATAGTCATTGCAATAATTCCTGGAAGAACGTAAGAGGAGTAATTAATGTTTGAACCTACAAATTTTCCAATTGGCAAAATTGATAAGGCAACGTAAATAATTACTGGCATTACCAGGGTAAAAAATAGCCCGGTCCGATTACGGTAGAGTAAACGGAAGTTCATTAATAATAGTTGAAAAAATGATGAGTTCATATTAATCCTCGTAAACTTTACCGGTTAAATCTAAATACACGTCTTCAAGACTAGCAGTGCGAACTGTAAAACTACTAAAAGAAATTTGTTTATCTCGGAGCAACTTTATTACATCGCTAATTACATCTAAATTCTTAATCTCTAAAACTACTTTGGGATAACTACTATAAACTTTTTCGATTTGGGGAATTGTATTAAAAATTTGTTCATCTAGTTCTTGCTCCGTAAGAAAGGAAATTTGAGTAGTATGAGATAAATCCTCAATCAAAGCTTTCGGGTTGTTGATGGCCAATATCTTCCCTGCATCCATAATCGCAACCCGATCGCAAAGATATTCTGCTTCTTCCATATAGTGAGTGGTAAGTACTATTGTAATCCCTTGCTCATTGATTTTTCTTACCAATTCCCAAACATCACGTCGCGCGCGGGGGTCTAATCCGGTAGTCGGTTCATCTAAAAATAAAATTTTGGGCTCATTCACCAATGCTGAGGCTAAAGTAAAACGTTGCTTCTGACCACCCGACAAATCTTTTACCAAAGAATGCTGTTTACTTTCCAGATTCACAAACCCTAAAAGTTTGCCTATATCTGCTGTTCTCCCATAGAGGCCCGCAAATAAATTTAGCAATTCTGCCAAACTCATGGATGGTAAATAATCGCTGGATTGCAATTGAACACCAATCTGTTGTTTAATCTTGGCGCTATCCAAAATATTATCAAAATCAAGCACTGAAACTTTACCAGAGGTCTGTTTGGTAAGACCCTCAATAATTTCCAGAGTGGTGGTTTTCCCAGCTCCATTCGGACCTAAGATCCCAAAAATTTCTCCTTGTTCGACGTCAAAAGAAGTACCCTTTACAGCTTCAAAAGAAACTTCCCCGTTAGTGCGATCTTTACGAGGAAGCGGATAGACTTTCTTTAAATTTTCTACAGTAATTACTGCGGACATAGGAAAATTATACCACCCCAACTTGAACAAGTGAAGAGGTTATTGCTAAAATAGAATCTAGTTTGACGATATCTTTTTAGGAGGAAATCAACATGTACGACCGCCCTGATGCACCAAGGATGCCACGGAACAAATTCGCAAAATGGGATCCGCCGGCAATCGAATTGCCAAGATTGGTCGCGGCCACCACCAAAATAATCCCAAACCCGCCGAGGCCATCTACAAAAAGCCAGCAGGAACTACTTCCGACCTCACTAGGCCTGCTGATAATTTTACTGGTTCTACTATCCCTCTTAAACCGCCCCGGCGGTTTTTTCTTTTGGTAAGGTTCTATATAATAGAGAGTATGAAGTTTGAATTAAAGACAAATTATCAACCATCAGGCGACCAGCCGAAAGCAATTGAAGGCTTGGTGAAATCTTTGCAAGCTGGTTACAAACATCAAACCCTGCTCGGTGTAACCGGCTCTGGGAAAACTTTTACTATGGCTAACATTGTTGCCGAGATTCAGAAGCCCACCTTAATCATGTGTCACAACAAAACTTTGGCCGCTCAATTGGCCTCAGAATTTGCCGAATTCTTCCCAAACAATGCTATTCATTATTTTGTATCTTACTACGACTACTATCAACCAGAGGCGTACATCCCCCGCAGTGATACTTACATAGAAAAGGACACGCAAATTAACGAAGAGATTGACCGGCTTCGCAATGCTGCCACGACTTCCTTAATGTCGCGAAGTGACGTGTTAATTGTGGCTTCAGTTTCTTGTATCTATGGTTTAGGTAATCCTGCTGATTATCTTGATTTGTCTTTAGAATTAGAATCGGGTAAAAGTTACAAACGAGACAAATTACTCCGGCGCCTGACCGATTTACAATACCTGCGCAATGATTACGACCTAAAGCGCGGAACTTATCGGGCTCAAGGCGATACTTTAGAAATTGTGCTTGCGTCCGAAGACACAGTAATTACCTTGCGCTTTTTTGGTGATGAATTAGAACAAATTGAACGTCGTCAGATGATCACTGGAGAAACCATCGAAACCATGAAGGCTGTAAAAATCTTTCCTGCGAAACACTTTGTGACTACCGAAGAAAAGATGCAAGTAGCTATAGAAAAAATCCGCCAAGAATTGATTGTTCGATTAAAGGAACTTAAGAGCCAGGGCAAAATTTTAGAAGCTGCACGCTTAGAACAACGCACTAATTTTGATTTAGAACTATTAACTAATACAGGTTTTGTGGCTGGTATAGAAAACTATTCACGCCACATGGATGGCCGCAGGGCAGGAGATCCACCTTCAACTTTAATTGATTATTTCCCGGATGACTTTTTGTTATTTGTCGATGAGTCCCACCAAACCATCCCCCAAGTTGGCGCCATGTACAAAGGCGATCGCAGCCGCAAAGAAACATTGGTTGATTATGGCTTTCGTCTGCCCAGTGCTTTAGATAATCGGCCCCTGCAATTTGAAGAATTTGCTGGCAAGGTTAATCAAGTGGTTTATGTTTCGGCCACTCCCGCGGATTACGAATTACAGCACAGTTTAATAGAGAACGAGTTTATCACTAAGGCCAAAGTAAAAATGCCAAGTGCAGAACTGCTTCGCGAAATCACTGTGCTCGAACAAATCAATCGCCCTACCGGACTTCTTGATCCAACCATTGAGATTCAACCAATCAAAAACCAAGTTGACCACTTACTCGAGCAAATCCGCCTCCGGGTGAGTAAGGGTGAAAGAGTTTTAGTCACTACCCTTTCCAAACGTATGGCCGAAGAACTCACAGCTTATATAGTAGAAGCTGGCATCAAAGCTCAATACCTCCACAGTGAAGTTGAAACCTTTGATCGTTTAGAAACCCTGCGTGATCTTCGCTTGGGTGTTTATGATGTAATTGTGGGAATTAATCTGTTGCGCGAAGGGTTGGATTTGCCAGAAGTTTCTTTGGTGGCGATTTTGGACGCTGATAAAGAAGGATTCTTGCGCAGCGAAACCTCTTTCATGCAAATCATGGG
Organism: uncultured Candidatus Saccharibacteria bacterium; assembly: GCA_964493575.1. Lineage (GTDB taxonomy): Bacteria > Patescibacteriota > Doudnabacteria > UBA920 > UBA920 > UBA920. Next base: position 22,016 of record CAZBOT010000006.1, read on the forward strand.
GCGAGCAGCTCGTCATCTGCATGGCCACGTAATTATGTATGCTGACCGAATCACACGTTCCATGAAAGCTGCGATTGATGAAACCACGCGTCGTCGTAAAATTCAAGAAGACTATAACACTGAGCACGGCATTACTCCGGAAAGTATTATCAAAAAAATTGCTGAATCTCGCCTTGCTGGTAAAAAAGAATCTTTGCCTGGTAGTGACACTAAAGAAATAGACGTTGGTAAACTTAACAAAGACGAACTTAAAGTTTACATTTTAGAACTTAGCGAGCAAATGGATTTAGCCGCACGTAATATGGAATTTGAACTGGCTGCTGAACTTCGCGATCGCATCACCGAAATTAAACAACTCCAAAAGCTCAAGAAAAAATAGGTTGACTGGGATATTATTTTTGGTTAACATCACTGCACTAAAGGAGGTAGAGATGTCTAAAGATCCATCAAGTTGGGAAAATATCAAAGCTTGGGAAATAATTGTAATAACTGTAATCGTATTTATAGTTCTTGCGAGAGTGACCCTAGCTCTAATCTACAGAGCAAGCACGGCACTCATTGGTGCGTTTCTCATTGCAGGGCTGGAAATCTTTAGCCTTGCACTATCATCTCGTTACACCAAATTGCGGTCGCCCTGACCGCTTTTTTCTTTGTCTTGCCAAACCCGAGCATTTCTGTTAAACTAGCAAAGTTATTACTTTACTTTTGTGTCTCGGAGGTGAAGGATGACACACAATTATTTATACATTATGCCTAATACTAGTTCGGCCAAAAAGGCCATGCGACAATCAAGACGTCGTAACGCAATTAACTTGCGTACCAAATCTAAGTACAAATCAGCTGTCAAAGCTACTCGCGAAGACATTTCTAGCGGTGATGCGAAAGCTGCTGCTGAAAGCTTAAAGAAAGCAATGTCTGCCCTCGACAAAGCGGTTAAGAAAAATGTTGTTCATAAGAACACTGCTTCTCGCCGCAAGTCTCGTTTAGCAAAAGCAATCGCTAAACTGACTAAATAAACATTAGACCCCGGCTGTTCGGCCGGGGTTTCTATTTTCTTTAGTCATCCCGGACTTGATCTGGGATCTCTAAAAAAACCGCCTTCGGGCGGTTTTTTTATATCTTGTCCATCTCTCCCCAATTAGGACCTTGCTTAGCTTCAACAATGATTGGAACAGAAAGTTTTATGGCATCTTCCATAATTGGTTTAAGTTTTTTGCACCAAAAATCTTCTTGGCCTTTTTTTACTTCAAAGACTAACTCATCATGCACTTGCAATAGCATGCGAATCTCATCAGCTTGATCTTTGAGTAAGTCATGTATTTGAATCATGGCTTTTTTTATAATATCCGCGCTCATACTTTGAATTGGAAAGTTCACAGCAGCGCGCTCCGCTGCTTGGCGAATAAAGTACTGACTTGATTTTGCTTCTGGGAATTTTCTGATGCGACCAATTTCGTTTACCACATAGCCATCTTCACGAACCATCATTTTAGTCTTTTCTATGAAAGCATGAACATCGGGATAAGCCGCGAAATATTTATCAATAAAATCTTTAGCACTTCCCTGACTTACTTCGCTAACACGAGAGGATAATCCAAAACTAGATAAGCCATAGATGATTCCAAAGTTAATAATCTTGGCGTCGCGACGCATGTCAGCTGTAACTTCTTCTGGTGCAACATCAAATACAGCACTAGCAGTTTTGGTATGAATATCTTCACCTTTTTTAAAGGTATCCAACATGTTTTTATCTTTGGCCAAATGAGCAACAATGCGTAGTTCAATTTGGGAATAATCAAGCGCTACTAAACTATATCCTTCTTCGGCAACAAACGCTTGGCGGATTTGGCTTCCTAACCCTTCACCGCGGATTGGAATATTTTGTAAATTCGGATCAATGCTAGAGAGTCGGCCTGTGGCTGCAATGGTCTGATTGTAGTTGGTATGGATGCGGCCAGTACGCTGATTAATCATCTCTGGGAGAGCTTCTAGATAAGTAGACTGGAGTTTAGACAATTCGCGGTACTTAAGAATCGCATCCACAATCGGGTGTTCTAATCGAAGTTTTTCTAGTTCCCCTGCTGCAGTAGAGCGGCCAGTTTTATTCTTCTTTCCTGCAGTTAGCCCTAGTTTTTCGTAGAGAATTTCTTGAAGTTGCTTTGGTGAGTTAATGTTAAACTCTTCCCCAGCTTGTTTGTAAATTTCTGCTTCTAGTTCTTTTAGTTCTTTGGCAGCTTGTTTAGAAAGTTTATCCAGTAATTTGGCATCAACCTTAATCCCCCAGCGCTCCATCTTAGCCAAGACAGGAATGAGCGGCATTTCATATTCTTCGAACACTTTCTCCAGTTTCTCGGTTTTTAAATCTTTAGCTAAAATTTCTTTTAGCCGCCAGGTAATGTCAGCATCTTCCGAGGCATACCAAGAGACTTTTTCTACATCTACATCTTTCATAGAAATCTGGTTCTTCCCCTTGCCGATTAAATCTTCAATTGGTTGCATCTGATAACCAAGCGTGTTAAAGGCCAAGGCGCTTAAACTATGCTGCCGAGTTCCTGCGTCTAACAAATAAGAAGCGAGCATAGTGTCAAAGCTTGCTGGATTTAGTTCATAGTTAGCATTCTCAAGAGTTTGCAAATCGTACTTTAAGTTATGGCCAATTTTGCCAATCTGGGAATCAGCGATAATTTTTTGTAGTTCGGGACTTTCATCTAAAACTTCGCGAGTAACATAAAAACCTTGGCCAGTTTTAAAACTAATCGCCACGCCAATAACTTGCGCATCGATTGGATTTAATTGATCTGTTTCTGTGTCTAACACAAATTCTTTTTGCTTGCTCAATTCTTTGAGCATTGGCGCAAGCTTTTTTGCATCATCGACTAAGTGATAATCTTGCTTGCCTATTGCTGCTTTAGGTTTTTCGGAAATTTCGGCAATTTCTTTTTGAGGCAAATAATTTTTCGGTAGCTTATCCAACAAACTTCTAAACTCAAGTTCTTGGAATAATTTCATTACTCCATCTAAATGATTCGTGGTGAATTCGTAAGCAGGAACTTCTACTTTGATTGGCACGTCAGTAATAATTTTGGAAAGTCGGTAACTTAAACGTGCATCTTCCTCGCCTTCTTGTAACAGTTTTAGAGGTCGGGCCTTAATTTTTTTATCAACATCTTTATCTTTCTTGATTGCTTCAAAAAGTTTGTCTATACTACCAAACTTTTGAATTAATTCACTGGCTGTTTTTTCTCCAATACCTTTGACCCCTTTGATGTTGTCAGATGGATCCCCGCGCAAAGCTTTGTAGTCAATCATCTGAAGAGGCTTGAGTCCATAGCGCTCTAGAATTGCCTTCTCATCATAGATAGTTGTATCGGTTAAACCTTTACGTAAAGTGTAAACTTTTACGCACTTATTAACCAATTGAAGGGTGTCTAAATCACCGGTAGCAATCATGACATCGCAATCATGGCCGTTCTGCTCACAAATCTGTGAGGCTAATGTCCCTAGGACATCATCAGCTTCGAAGCCTTCAATTTCAAAAATTGGAATATTTAAACTGCGGACGATTTCCTTGACGCGATCAAATTGAGCATAAAGTTCATCGGGGGCTGCGACTCGGTGCGCCTTATAATCTTCATATTCCTCATGACGAAAAGTTGGACCTTTAAGATCAAAGCTACAAGCAATGTGAGTTGGTTTTAAGTCCTTAATGGCTTTAAGTAAAATCATGGTAAAACCATAAACCGCGTTAGTGGGCTCTCCTGATTTGGTGCTTAAAGCTGGGATAGCATGAAAACCCCGATGGATTAGAGCATTCCCATCAATAAATAAATATCTAGATTTTGAAGATTTTTTCGGCATGTTTAAACTAATTTTAGCTGGTTTTGGGACATAAAAAAAGCCCGGCTTGGGCTATTTTAAATAGGTTTTATGATGCTACCCGGAAAACTTCCTGGATATCTGTGAGCTTTTCTAGGGCTTTAAGCAGCCCGTCCTGCTGAACACTAATTGTCCCCTGCTCAACCGCCAGTTTCTTTACAGCTAAACCTGAAGGCTCAGTAAGAATTAATTCGCGCATATTATCTGTAACCTCAATTACCTCGTAAATCCCAACCCGGCCTTTATAACCTAAGCCACCACATTCATCACAACCAGCACTGGAATAAAACTGTAACTCTTTTGGAACTGCGATCTCAGAAGAAGGCGGAATTTCACTAAGGATTTGCTGAATCTTTTTTAAAGTTGGCTCATCAATCTGCGCAGGTTTCATACAAGCTGTACAAAGTCTGCGTACAAGCCGCTGGGCAATAATTGCATTAATAGCTGGAGCAATCACAAATGGTTTTACTCCCATGGTTAAAAGTCGAGGCACAGCACCTGCTGCGTCATTGGTGTGGAGTGTCGTTAGTACAACGTGTCCGGTTAAAGCAGCTTGAAGTGCAGTTTCCGCAGTTTCCGGATCGCGAATTTCACCAACCATCACTGCATCTGGATCTTGACGCAACACCGCACGCAACGCTTTTACAAAACTAAAGTCAACGCGATGGTCAATTGGAGTTTGTTGGATACCCTCAACTTTGTATTCTACCGGATCTTCTAAAGTAATAATTTTTACTCCTGGTTGATTAAGAACTTTTAAAAACGCGTACAACGTTGTGGTCTTACCACTCCCAGTTGGACCAGTGGTAATAATCATGCCGTTGGCCTTATGAAGTTGTTCATGAATTACTTTAAGGGCTTTACCACCCAAACCTAATTGATCGATAGTGGCATCAATCGCACCGATACCGAGCAAGCGCATCACAATAGCTTCCCCAAAACTAGAAGGTAATACGGACACACGAACATCCAGCTGTATATTGTTGTGCATTATAGCGATTCTGCCATCTTGTGATTCGTTATCCACATTTAGTTTTAATTTAGCCATTAACTTCAATCGAGAGATTAATTGCTTCTGCCATGACTTATTTAAAACCACTGCGTCGTGCAAAACTCCATCAACTCGATAACGAACTTTGATTAAGTGGTCTTCGGGTTCAAAATGAATATCAGAGGAATTTTGTTCTACGGCTGCACCAAAGATTATTGTTAACGCCTCAGTCGCGGACATCGTAGAACCATCAATGGTTTCCAATTTCTCGGAATACTTTTCCGAAGATGACACCTGAATAGTCTCAGTAAATTTCGAAGTTGGGATAACCACTTTACTATAAAAAGACAAGGTGTTAGTAAAGCTACTTTTTGAGACGAAGTAAACCGAGATTCGATACTTCTCGGATAATTGCTTTTTAACTTGTTCAAATAGTTGATTTTGGGGATTAGTAGTGGCAATTTTTAAATCTTTACCTTCCTTAAAAAATGGGACGGCTTCTGCCGCTTTAGCTTGTTCTTCTGGCAATAACGCCAAAGAGTTCAAATCTAAGGGGAAATTTTGCATATTTAAATACGGCAAATGATACAAACTTGCCGTATGCTGTGCTTGAGTTTCTTCGATATGACGCTTTTGATCATCGAGCGCCCGGGTTAACTCGGCTGGATTGTTATTTAAAAAGCTAGACAATTTTATTTTTTCTACAGATGTTTGTCTATATTATACACTGGTTGGACGCAAGTCAGAAATTAAACTTTCTGTTTCCTCTAAAATTGCGTTGTCTAGCAGTAATCGCACTAAATAATAATGGCTATTTAAAGGTTCCAAAACTGTCTCCTTTGAGTGATCAAGTTTGCGTGCTAGTTGTCTTAATTTAATATGTGGCTTTGCAGCCAAATACACTTCTACACCTTCCGGCACCTTTGCTGCTAAAACTATTAGTTGATACTTCCCTGCCATCACGGTAAGTTCTTGTAAAACTTGCGGTAATAATTCCGGGGAAGTTTCGGTGCGAACAAAATCCTGTTCGGTGATTAAAGTATAAAGCAAATCCTCATCTCGGGCCGTTTTGATTCTGGCCAAAGCTCTCCCCCATAATTGGAGTAGGGCAAAAGATTTAGTCTTAAACAAATGCTGAATGATGTCTTGCCTACGAGCCCCCAAATTTACCAACTCCGCCGCTATAGCTAAAGTTTCTGGGGTGGTCCTTGGATCACGAAAACTTTGAGTTGAATCAATAATCCCGGCAAGTAAACCCGTGGTTACTGTGTCATTCTTTTTTAACTGTTCATCCTTTATTAACCAAGTGGCGATTTGCTCAGATAACGAACTCGCAGTACTCTCCACCCAGTTAATCGAACCAAAATATTCTTGGTCTAACTGATTACTAATCACCACCTTTGGGGTATTAAAAAATAATTGCGCGTTGTCATTATGCAATCTTCCAATTTTTTCCATTGCCGTTACCCCAATAAACAACAGTAAGTCAAAACTCTGAGCAGAAGGTAGAACCTCCACATCTACCTCGGTTAACTTTCCCTGATCTGCCGTGATGTAAATAATGAGGTCTGAGTTCTCTTTTTCGTATCTAATTTGCTTTGGAACAGCATTACTCGAATCAATTCTGAGCACCAAGTCATTCCCTGAAGTCAGCTGGCTTGCAACCTTTGAAGTGTGGGAAAAGAATTTTAACTGGGGAAGATTTTTGGCCGATGAGATAATAATCACCTGTTTATTAGAAAGGGATAATTTTTCTTTTACTGCCAAGGCGGCACAAAACACATCTACACCCACACGCTCAGGTAGAACTATCCCAATATTTTTGGCTGGTTTAAGGGCTTGTTCGATTTTGTTGATTGTGTCGTAATTCATGATTTTATCCATTTGGAGTTTATCAATATAACTAGTTTTACTTAATTGGTCAATATCGGTAAAATATCTATATATAGATGAAGATTATGAAAACCATTCTCCTGAGCCAAGCAGACCAAGAAGCCGAAAAACTTGCAAAAACCTTAAAGGGTGGTGAAATCTTGGCCCTAAGTGGTGATTTAGGTAGTGGTAAAACTACTTTTACAAAGGCTTTAGGAAAAGCTCTTGGTGTCAGGAACACTATTACCAGCCCGACTTTCGTGATGATGCAAGAGTATCAAACTGGGAACACAACCAAATCTAAAGAACCGGTCTGGTTGTACCATTTAGATTTATATCGAACCAAAGACTATAAAGATGTGGTAGCGCTGGGCATCGAACATTACTGGGGCCATCCTCAAACCATAACTGTAATTGAGTGGGCAGAAAAAATTCAACCCCATTTACCTAAAAAACGAATTGATTTGAAATTTAAACGCGATGAAAACTAAACTCACTAACTTTAAAAGATTAGCTATTTCTGGTGCTGCGGCAGGGGGTTTATTACTTATTCCGGCAACAGTGAAAGGAATGGAGCCTCTCCCTTCCCCTCTCCCAACCTATGACACAGTTACCTCTTTTGCTGATACCACAACAGTAACAATCCCCGCAAACCTCCTCGCAGGATGGAAAGGCAGCTATACTATTCCGGTTCACAATCTGGTGAAGGCTGGACAATGGAGTATTGATGATTACGTAAAGGTAGGTTATTTGAAGGTGGGTAAATTTAAACCACAAAGCAAAACTTTTCAATATAATCCTAAAGAAGTTTACAAATGGACCAAACAAATTGCTGGGAGTGTAAATACTGAAGCACAGGAACCTGAACTAACTTTAGAAAACGGTTATGCCACCAACTTTGTAGCACCAATAATCGGTAAGCAGTTAGACAGATATAACAGTTCGTTAAAAATTCTGCAGTCTTTGGAATTAGGACAAACTACCCTTGAACTAGCAATTCAGTCCACGCAACCACAAAGGTTGTTGTCAGATTTAAATGATTTGGGTATTACAGAATTAATTGGTCGCGGTGAATCAAAGTTTACTGGTAGTCCTGCTAACCGCCGTCACAACATCCGGGTTGGCACGAATAAGATCAAAGGTGTGATAATTAAACCAGGGGAAGAATTTAGTTTTAACAAGTTCCTTGGTCCTGTTGAAGCGAGTGCCGGATTCTTGCCAGAGTTGGTTATTAAAGGCAATGAAACTATCCCTGAATTAGGCGGTGGTTTATGCCAAGTTTCGTCTACAACTTTCCGTGCTGCGATGCACGCTGGCTTACCGATCACACAGCGACGTAATCATTCTTACGCTGTTCAATATTATTCTCCGCAAGGCACTGACGCAACTATCTACCCTGGCGTAATTGATTTACGTTTTAAAAATGACACGGGAAACAGTATTTTGATCTGGCCATACTTTAAGGATACCGATATCTTAGTATTTGATTTTTATGGCACCCGAGATGGTCGTCAAGTGAAACTCAACCAACCAATTACTTATGATCGTCAAAGCAATGGTGCGATGAAAGCAACTTGGACCAGATCAGTAACAAAGAATGGAGTAACTGAAACTGATAGTTATAGTTCTAATTACCAACCACCGGCACTCTTCCATAAAAAAGAAGAGTTTGTGCCAAATCCTGACACCTCCGCAACTCCAAACCCAAATGACACTGGTGCTGATACTACCCCTCCAAACACTACACCTGCACCAGGAACTCAAACACCTTCAAACGATTCATCAAACAATACCATCGACCCGAATGATCAAGTCTAGTGATACAGAAACCATTTTTACCCAAGAACTTTCTGGCGAGGAAGGTGTGTTTGAGGCGAGCCTCAGACCACAAAGTTTTGAACAATTCGTTGGCCAGGAGCAACTTAAAAAAAATTTAGCTATTGTGATTCAGGCTGCTAAAATGCGCAGTGAGTCAATCGAACACATATTATTATATGGTCCTCCGGGTTTGGGTAAGACCACTTTAGCGCATATTATCAGCAAAGAGTTGGGGGCAAATCTCAAAGTTACTTCCGGTCCAACCATTGAACGAGCCGGTGATTTAGCAGCACTTCTCACCAATCTAAGTGACGGTGATGTTTTATTTATTGATGAAATCCATAGATTAAATAAAACAATTGAGGAAGTACTTTATCCTGCTTTGGAAGACCGGGTTCTTGATATTATGATTGGTAAAGGTCCTGGTGCGCGCAGTGTCCGAATGGAACTACCCCACTTTACTTTAATCGGGGCCACAACAAGAATTGGTTTAATCTCTGCGCCACTCCGTGATCGTTTCGGGTTAGTTTATCATCTTGATTATTATTCCCCTGATGATTTAGAAAACATCATTACTCGTTCGGCAAGCATTCTTAACACCACTCTGGATAAAAGTGCCGTCCGTTTGATTGCTGAGCGAAGCCGGTACACTCCACGAATTGCTAACCGATTGTTAAAGCGAGTTAGGGATTATGCCCAGGTTCTTGGCCACTCGACTATTAATCCTGAGCACGCCGAAAAGGGTTTAGCAATGCTAGAAATTGATGAATATGGTTTGGATAAACATGACCGCAAAATTCTTTCTGTTATCATTGATGCGTTTAACGGTGGGCCTGTGGGTGTAGGTTCTATTGCCGCAGCCACTGGTGAAGAAGTTGATACAATTTCTGATATGCACGAACCATTCTTAATTCGTTCTGGATTCTTAGTAAGAACACCTAAGGGTCGTCAAGCTACTAAACAAGCTTACAGACACCTTGGTCTGGATGCTCCTGATAACCCAATTTTTTAAAACATGGATCCTATAACTATTATTTTAAATGTGCTGTTTTTTGGAATCACTGGCGTGCTGGCTCTAGCCTCTGCATTAGCAATTTTTATAGTCTTAAAATATGGTCAAAGTCCAATTGTCACAATTTTATTCAGTGTGGCTTACACTGGGCTGTTTTTAATTGGGCTTACTTCTGGCTTAACAATTCTTACCTCTTAATATGCATTCGAAACTCTTCCCGAGTCAACAACCAAACGAAAAAGTTTATTTAGTGTTCCGAGAGCACTGGTTTCGCTTATTTATCAAATTGTTTGTGGTAGGAATTTTTGCCTTGATTCCACTGGTAATTTCTCTTTTGAATTTTAACTTGGAAGGGTTTCTGCCCAGCCAAACCCCCAATCAAATAATTAACTTGTTTATTGTCTTATATTATTTAGTCACTTTGCTGGTGGCGTTCGTAATTTGGGTCCTCTATTATTTAAATATGGGGATAGTAAGTGAATTCCGGGTGGTCGATATAGACCAAAGAGGTTTATTAAAACATGAGGTCTCCGAGCTTAACCTTGATTCCATAGAAGATGTGACCAGTGACACAGTCGGTCTCTTTGGCAACATTCTCAATTATGGAAATGTCTATATCCAAACAGCTGGAGCAACTGAACGGTTTGAATTTGACAAGATACACAATCCTAAAAAAGTAGCCGGATTGATCCTCAGTCTTTACGAACGAAGAAAAAACAGTAAACCTAGTTGATGAATATTATTATTTTTGCAGGTGGGCAAGGTACTCGTCTCTGGCCGGCCAGCCGTGCCAACAAGCCAAAACAATTCTTAAAACTGGTTGGTAATAAAACTTTATTAGAACAAACTTACTTACGTATTAAAACTAAGTTCAAACCTAATCAAGTTTTTGTGGCCACGAGCGTTGATTATGCTGATTACATCAAAGGACAGCTACCCAAAATCCCGGTAACTAATTTTTCGCTTGAACCTTTAAGGAAAAACCGAGGTCCTGCTCTAGGGCTTGCGGTTCTGATTATGCAGCATCAGAGTAAAGATGATGTCTTTGCAACAGCTTGGAGTGATGATCATATAGCCAATTCTAAGCTTTATATCCAAACGCTTTCGCTAGCTGGTAATCTTGCTAAATCTAATCCAGAAAAAATTATTGCTATTGGTGCTAAACCAACTATGACTAGCCAAGCCTTTTGTTATATTCAATACGGTAAAAGTTTTGATTCTCAGGCAAAATCTTTTCGAGTAAAAAAGTTTACCGATAAACCTTCCTCTGCACAGGCCAAAAAGTTTGTATCATCGGGCAATTATCTTTGGAACACTGGTTATTTTGTTTCTACAGGTTCTAATATTTTACGCCTCTACAAACAATACTACCCCAAGAGCTACGACATTTTAATGCAAATCGCACCCCATATTGGAACGCCCAAGCAAGACAAGTTTATTAAGAAGTATTATGCCAAATTAGAAAGTTTTGATTTTGAAGATATTCTCCGTAATCATCCAAAGGAAATGGCTGTAATCCCTGCAGAATTTGGCTGGGCAGATGTGGGCCGTTGGGCTGTTATTAAAGATATTCAATCTAAATCTAATGAAAACCTATCCTTGGGAAATACAGTAGTTTATGACACCGTCGGTAGCTTGGTTTACAACTATAATCCAAAGCAGATTGTCACAACCCTACATGTTCACAACTTAGTTATTATAAACACGCCTGAGGCCCTTCTGGTGGCCAACAAGGACAATACAGAACAGCTCAAGGACTTAATCCGAATACTAGAACAAGATAAAAAGCTCAAAAAATTTCTCTAATTTAAAACCCCGGTTTTCCGGGGTTTGTTTATTGCTCAACTTCCTCTTGTTCTACCTCAGTATTCGCTGGGCTTAAAGTCACATGTTGGCCAACCATTTCTAGTGGATGAGTGGTAGTGATAAAAGTTTGGAATTTACCTTGTAAATATTTAAGTAAGAAAGTCCTACGAGTATCATCTAATTCGCTTAACACATCGTCGAGAAGTAAAATTGGTGAGTCGCCATCTTTAGTAAGATATTCGAGTTCTAAAATCTTCATAGCCAGAATTTGGCTGCGTTGCTCACCGCGAGAAGAAAAAGAAACTAAGTACAAACCTTCGCTTTGCAAAAAGAAATCATCGCGGTGGGGTCCAACTAAGCTGAGCCCAGAGGCTTGTTCACGCGCGCGATTCTTTTCTAATTCTTGTCTAAATGAACGGGCAATATCTTCTTCTGTCTCCCCTGTTAATGTTTCATAAACCAATTCTACAGTTCGATGAAATTTGGAAATTCCTGTATACACTTCGGAAAGGTTTTGGTTTAAGAAATTAACATATTGTTTTCTGTGCCAGATAATTTCTGAACCGTAGTTTACTAGTTGTTCATTCCAGACATCAAGTTCAGAAGCGTCTCCCCGGCCTTGTTTCAACTCGCTAAGAAGCTTATTCTTTTGCGTCATGGTCTTCTTATAATTCACTAGGAGTTCTAAATATTCAATAGACTTTTGTGATAATACCATGTTGAAATATTTTCGCCGCGCTTCTGGAGCTTTGGTGAATAACTCCACATCACTCGGTTCAAAGATTACAACTTTTAGTGCACCTTGTGCATCTTTGCGTTTCTTTTTAACACCATCAATTTTAAAATTGGCAAAGATTCTATCACGGCGCTCGAGAAATATTTCCAAAAGGTGGGTCTCTTCACCTTGTTCAAATTCTATTTTTATTTGTGAATCATTAGTGCTTTTTAAAAATATAAAATCGGCGTCGTCTCGGAAAGATTTAAATAATGATCCAAAGTAAATTGATTCTAACAGGTTGGTTTTTCCCACTGCGTTCGGTCCGGATAACACCACCATTTCACTGGTAATGTTTAAGTCCAAGTCTGGGTAATTTCTGAAGTTTTTTAACACAATTCTTTTGATATACATATTTACTGTTTAATTGGCATTACTAGATATAAATACTTATCGTTTGACTCAGGGACAAATGTAACCGGTCCGCTACTATCAATGATTTTCATCACCAAGGTGTCACTACTCAGGTTGGTTAAAAAGTCTAAGAGATATCGGTAATTAATAATTAAGACTCCTGAATCTCCGTTGATTTTACAAAGTATTTCAACTGCACCTTGGCCTAAATCATGGGCTTCGGAAGATAGTTTAACCATACTAGACTCTGAATCAAATTCCAAGGTTATACTTCCACTACCCCTCGAAAATACACTTGTTGTTTTTAATGCAGAAAGAAGCTCTTGTCGGTCGATAATAATTTGGGTATTAGAACTCTCTGGAATGATCTGTTGGTAATCCGGATATTGTCCATCAATTAATCTGGTAACTAAGTAGGTATTTTCTAATGATAAAGACATTTGGGTACCTGTAACACTCATGTCAACATCTTGGTTTAAACCTGTTAATAAACGGGAGATTTCTTGTGCACTCCGGTGTGGGACAATAATTTTATAATCAATCTTTCCTTCATAAGCCATACTTTTTTCTGCTAAACGGTAACGGTCTGTTGCTGTGATCAAAACTTGTTCTTCTGCAAACCAAAATAAGATTCCTGAAATTTCTGGTTGTGTTTCACTTGAACTTGCAGCAAACATTACTTGGTCTAAAGAATTTTTAAGCACCTCTGCGTTCATTTTTATTTTCGAACCGTCCTCTATTTTTGGTATTAACGGGAAATCGTCTGTTGGGAGGTGTTTGATTGAAAGTTTAGAATGGTCTGTAGTTAATTGGGTTTCTGTATCATTGCTTTCAATGGTTATATTCGTGCTTGGTAAACTGTTAATTAAATCAGAAATTGTTTTGACTCCTACACAAATTCCACCTTCTTTTTCTACGCTACATCGGACAAAAGTACTAATGCCGGTTTCTAAGTTTGTTCCTGAAATCTTTAACAAACCATTTTCTGTTTCTAACATTACGTTATTTAAAATCGGTAGGGTTGAACTATTACCAACCACCCTGCTTACTGTCTGTAAGCCTGCTTTGAGATTCTCTTGGGTTATTATTATCTTCATATATATAAATTTAGTAGTTGTAGTAAGGGGTGTGGATTTGTTGGTAACTATCTGATTAAACAGTTTTTATAGGGGCTGATTTATGATTACGCTGTTCATAACTTCTTGATAATTCTTTGGATAAGTTTTTAAAAAATGTTGATAAGAATTTTATTAATTTTTTATCCCTGATTTATCCCCCCTGTATCAACACGGTTATAAACAGTTAATTATTGTAAATTCTTTCCATAATGAGCTCTAACTCTTTCTTAATTTGATCTTCTGATTTAACAGCGCGTTCAACTTTTTCTACGCCATGCATAACTGTGGTATGGTCTCTTCCGCCAAAGAATTCACCGATAGTCGGGTAGGAGCTATTCAACTCTTTGCGAACCAAATACATAGCTGCTTGTCTCGGTTTTACATACTCCTTCTTGCGTGACTGTTTAATTAAATCATCTAAGGTTACGCTGTAAAACCCTGCTACATTCTCTGCAATTTTCTTGATCGAAACATTTTTACGCTTATTGTTGTTGGTGATGCTTTGGAGCAGCTCTTGAACCTTAGGAAGTGTTAATGGTTCTCTTCCCATATCCTGAAAGACAACTATTTTATTTAGAGCCCCTTCTAGCTCACGAATGTTATTAACTACATTTTCAGCGATATAATTAATAATTTCATTGTCGAAGCTAGCCCCCATCTTCGCTAGCTTAGTTTTAAGAATAGCAATCCTGGTTTCTAAACTAGGTGCGCCCACATCTGCAATCATTCCCCATTCAAACCTCGAGATCAAGCGCTGTTCAATCGAAGGGATATCTTTTGGTAAACGGTCAGAAGTTAGAATTATTTGCTTGCCTTTATCCCTAAGTTCGTTAAATGTGTGGAAGAATTCTTCTTGGGTTTGTTCTTTGCCTGCAATGAATTGCACATCATCGATTAACAACATATCTACCTGGCGATACAGTTTTTTAAAATCGTCTAACTTTTTTTGCTGGATAGCATTAATAAAGTCATTAGTAAATTTTTCACTTGTTGCATATAAAATCCTCGCTCTTGGGTTATTTGCAATTAGTTTGTTACCAACAGCGTGAATCAGATGAGTTTTACCTAGCCCCACCCCACCATAGATAAACAAAGGATTATATTGGGTGCCTGGATTTTTACTAACTGCCATACTTGCGGCATGAGCAAGTTCATTATTTTGACCGATAATAAAAGTTTCAAAGGTATACTGTTTGTTTAAAGTATTGCTCGGATTATTCCCAGTGGCTTTGTAGACAACAGTATTTTTTTCATTTGTTTCTGATTGCTGTAAAAGTGAACCTTGTTTTTCGGAAGCAGTTTTTAAACTGCCTATATGGTATTTTATATCCCTAACTTCAGGGGCAATAGTTTTTAAAGATTTCAAAAGATGGCTGTGGAATTTGTTCTTAATCCATTCATGAGCAAAGTTGCTCGGCACCCCAACGACAATATAATCATCACCTTTTTCAATAATCCCAGTGTTTTTAAACCAGGTGATAAAATTGCCCTTACTGAGGTTTATTTCCAGAGACCCTAGCATGGCCTGCCATAATTTTTGATTTTCCATGGATAAGCGAAGTTATAAAATACAATATTTTCATTCTACCAACCAGTTTATCAACATGTAAAACAGGATAAAAACCCTCATAGTTTAGGGTTATTTTTACCCACCTGTGTAAATCTTGTGGACAACCTGTGGGTTACCCACCTATTTTAACAATCTTTTGGCCGGCCAATTATTATGATTGACTTATTCAAAAATTTTCTCTATAATTCCATGGTAATTACGAAATTTTGAAACTATATGAAAAGAACTTATCAGCCAAAGACTAAGAAAAGAATGCGCGTTCACGGCTTCCGTAAAAAGATGCAAACTAGAACAGGTCGCGCCACCCTGGCCCGCCGCCGCCTAAAAGGCCGCAAAAAGCTAACTGTTTAAAATTCAATCTATGATTCCTAAAAAAAACCGCCTTTCCAAACAAGCTGAAGTTGTTTCAACAACAGCACGGGGGCGGAGTTTTTTTAGTAATTCTTTTATTTTTAAGCAATTACCAGATACCAAAGCAGATCAGGCCAAATTTACCGTTATTGTCTCTAATAAAATTTCCAAAAGTGCAGTGGTCCGTAATAAGCTTAAGAGAATTATCAGAGAAGCCATCAGACCGCATTTGGACAAGATGAAATTTGGGAAATATGCCATAATAGTAAAGCGACCCGCAGTTACTGTGACTAGTAAAGACTTGAGCGCAGAAGTTAAGACAGCTTTAGTAAAAGCCAAGGTATTATGAAAAAAGTATTAATAAATTTTATTAAAATTTATCAAAAAACCCTTTCCCCTGACCATGGTTGGTTAAAACATCAATACCCCTATGGGTTTTGCCGTTTTTACCCAACTTGTAGTGAATATAGTATTCAAGCAATCACTCAACACGGTGTATTAAAAGGCATTATTCTTTCAGCAGCTAGAATTATTAAATGTAACCCATTTGTGTCCCCACAAATAGACAAACCTTAAATTATGTTAAATTTTATTTTTTCAGCTTACAATGAGGCAATCTATCGCCCGATCTTGAATTTATTGGTGTGGTTGTACGATATTTCCCCAATCGCAGACATTGGTTTGGTTATCATTGTGGTGACATTGATTATCCGCTTGGTTTTAGCTCCATTAATGAACAAATCCCTCAAGAGTCAACGAGCTCTTAGTGCCTTACAACCGCAAATGAATGAGTTGCGAGAGAAGTATAAAGATGATCGTGAGGGCCAAGCTAAAGCCATGTTAGACCTCTACAAGGAGCATAACGTTAATCCCCTGTCTTCTTGTTTGCCAATCCTCTTACAGCTACCGATTCTGTTGGCTCTTTTTCATGTTTTTCGTAGAGCATTAGGTAATAGCTTAGAAGGTTTGTATAGTTTTGTTCCAAACCCTGGGACGATTGACCCAAATTTTTTCGGTAGTATCAATCTTTCTCAACCTAACTTTATTTTTGCAATTCTGGCAGGTGCTGCGCAGTACTGGCAGTCGCACATGATTATTAAGTGGCAAGGCAATAACAACAATAACGATACAACTACTAAAATGATGAATGCGCAGATGACCTATATCATGCCAATCATTTCGGTAATTATTGCTTGGAAACTTCCTGCCGGACTTCCACTATACTGGATAGTCACTACTTTATTTGCCGTCGGCCAACAGTACTACATCCAAAAAACTTATAAACCTAAACAGGCTCTTGAATCATTAGAACATGGAAATTGATTACAAAGTAATTGAATACATCCAAGGTGTAATTACCACCCTTTTAAATACAGCTGGTTTTAAAGCCAGGGTTCAATATGAACACAGCATTTCCAAAGGGTTGGTGTTTAATATTTCTACAGATTCACCCAAGTTGCTAATTGGTAAGCAAGGTGCAAACCTCCAAGCTTTACAAACCATAGTCTTTGCGATTGTAAACAGGCATTATCGCGATAATCCGGAGCCAATCCATTTTAGTTTAGACATTGATGATTATCGTTCCCAAAGAGAATTTTTATTGAAGCAACAAGTCAAAGACGCGGTGAGTAAATTAAAATACTCACCAGAGCCAATCACCCTACCGGCCATGAGTCGTTACGAAAGAAAATTTGTTCACACTTATATTCAAGAACAGTTTCCCCACATTACAACAACTAGTAGCGGTGAAGAACCAAACCGAAAAATAATTTTAAAAATTTAAAACCCCCGGTCGGGGGTTTTTTGATTATTCAATTACAACTTGAATGCGCGAACTAACCTCACCGTTAGTGCTCCGAGCAAACACACGGTAGTTACCAGGAGGAGGTAAGTTGGTCCATTCTGCCGAGTAAACCCATGTATCACCTTGCTTAGTTTTTTGAGCCTCTCTAATTAATGTTCCTGATCCAGAATTACTAGTTGCATAATAGAAATTAACAGAATCATATTCATCAAAACTTTCAGCTTCTAAACTTTCACCTTTGGTAACTGTATCTCCCGAGTTTGGTGTAGTTAAACTTAGGCCGCCATCCAATGCATAGCGTAGTCGAATACTGTTAGTTGCGGTTGAGCCATCTTCAAAAGTTACTCTGGCAGCCAAAGTGTGGTTTCCATCAGGCAACTTTTTATCTATTGTAGTCTGGAAACCTGCCGTTTCAGCGGTCACAGACTTCACCACACTTCCATCAAGAAGAAAATCAACCTTTTGGTATTGACCATCCACGCCGAGCTTTACTGTAAAAGGCAGTTTACTAATAGAAGAATTATTAGTTGGACTTAAGAATAGTATTTTATCACTATTGCCAGTATCGGGGTTTTCTATTCCACTACCAGGTGGGTATTTATAACCATTGGCTAAAGCCCAGGCGATTACGGGGTCTTCCCAGGCGGCAACATTGGGTCGCTCACTATGGAGAACGGTGTAGACTTCGGTGATTCGTCTATCTGACGGTGTTGTATCGGTAGCCGGTAAACCAGTTAAGGAATCTACTTCAACAGGCACATGGACGTCGTCATATTTGGTTGGGACGTTATAATCTGCAAATACTTCTGACTTAGTTTCAGGAGTATATTGGGTTGGTAATAATCCTGAGACAGAATCAACGCTTACATTTTTGATACCATCTGGTCTTTGAAATTCTTCCACAGGGGTATTCGCTAGAGCATTCTTCATGAACTGATTCCAAATCGGACCAGCGGTCACCACTGCATCTTTTCGCATCGGGGTGTTATTGTTGTTACCCACCCAAACTCCAGCAACTAGCGAAGGTGTAAATCCAAGAGTCCAGCCATCACGGAATTCTTGGGTAGTTCCTGTTTTTGCGGCTACCGGGCGACTTCCTAATTGAAGCGCAGAGTTAGCACCAAACACCCAAGCGCGGGCGGAGTTGTCACTCATAATATTAACTAATTGATAAACGGCGCGTGGATCAACCACTTGAGTATTTTTTTCTTCAAACTCTTCTAGCACTTCGCCTTCTTGGCTGACAACTTTTAGAATCGCAGTCTTTTCTGCTTTCTTCCCTCCATTAGCCAATACCCCATAAGCTGCGGTATGATCAATTAATTTAACATCACAACCACCAAGCACCAAAGATAAACCACAATCACGGAAAGGTGCATCAATCCCTAAATCCTTAGCGGTTTTTGTTACGTTATCCTCGCCTACCAAGGCGATTGTTTTAACAGCGGGAATGTTTAAACTCCCTGCCAATGCTTTGCGCATCGAAACTGGACCGTTCTCTGAGAGGTTAAAGTTGCGCGGAATGTAATTGCCAAAGTTAGTTACCACATCCACTAGCATGGTTGCCGGTGAATACTTAAAATCTGGTCCAAAAGCGGTTAAATAAGCGTATGGTTTAAAGCTACTTCCAGGTTGCTGTAGTGAAGTCGCGACATTGACATTAGGCTCAAATAAACAACTTTTCCCTGGGATGCAACCTTCGGGCTGGCTCTCACCAAAATAATCCTTACTGCCAACCAGGGCTAGGATTTGTCCGGTTTTTGGATCCATGGCCACAAGAGCAGCATTATAACCATTGGCTGAGACATTTTTGGCAGCACCTGCGGTTACGGCTTCTTCGGCAATTTTCTGTAAATTTGGATCCAGAGTTGTATAAACTTTCATTCCCCCTTCTTGCAAAGTAGTTTCTCCGTATTTTTCTGCCAAGTAGTTCTCTACGTATTGAACAAAGTGTGGGGCAACAATCGCGGTTTTCACAGTCTGAAAGACCACTTGCTCATTAAGTGCAGCTTCTTTTTGCTCAGCGGTGATATAACCAATTTCTTCCATTTGGTTTAGGATGTAACGCTGGCGAGCTTGCAAGTCGTCAAAATTTGGACCACTTGGATTATAGTAAGAGGGCGCTTGCGGCAATGCTGCTAAGTAAGCACTTTCGGCTAGACTTAATTCGCTAGCCTTTTTGTTGAAATAAGTTAAACTGGCTGCTTCAATTCCATAGGCGTTACGCCCATAGGGAATTTCGTTCAAATACATTTTAAGAATTTCGTCTTTGCTGAACCGTGCTTCCAACTCAATCGCAATAATAATTTCTTTGAGTTTACGAATGAAAGACTTGTCTCGGGTTAAAATTGCATTTTTTACAAACTGCTGCGTTATCGTACTACCTCCTTGCCTTTTTTCTCGATAAATAATATCGACAATGACCGAACGAGCTAAACCTGTAAACGAGACTCCGGAGTGGTTGTAAAAGTTTTTATCTTCTGCGGCAATAGTGGCGTTTTTAAGATCAGGAGAAATTTGGTCTAAATTAATTAGAGTACGCTTAATCTCTCCGTGAACTTCATAGATTAAAGATTCATCGCGTGCATAGATTTTAGTACTTTCGGGAACATTACGTCCGAGCAAACGATTTGGATCAGGTAGCTGTCGGCTGTAATAAATAAACATGAAGGCAATTATCAAAATACCAGCAGCTCCAAGACGAAAAGCCCAGGTACCGATTTTGGGCCAAGGCAAATTTTTTAAGAAACCTTTTGAGAGTAATTTTTGAACAGGACCTTTATTGGCAGGTTTAATGGACTGTTCACCGTTGGATTTTGATTGGAAATTATAGATTTTCATTACTGTTATTATACTGATATTTCGTTAAAATTAGAACTAAAATCCCCAGCTTTTCTTAAGAAAGCCAAAGATTATAATTAATGGTATAATTCAGTTAATATAACGATATTTTTAAAGGTTTTGTAACATGAAAAAAGAAGAACAAATTAAGAATGTTTTAAGTCGAACAGTTGCTGAAATTATCCATCTGGGGAGTTTGGAGAAGAAACTAAAGGGGTCCAAGAAATTACGCATCAAACTTGGAATTGATCCCACAAGTGCCAACATCCATATCGGACGAGCCGTAGTGCTGTGGAAACTCCGCGCCTTTCAAGATTTGGGTCACAAAGTCGTATTTATTATCGGGGACTTTACAGGGCAGATCGGTGACACTTCGGATAAAGATGCAGAGCGACCGATGCTCTCAGAAAAAGAAATCAAAGCTAATTTAAAAACTTATCTAGATCAGGCGTACAAAATTTTAGATAAAAATAAAACTGAGTTTCACTATAATTCCAAGTGGCTAAAGAAATTAGGCTTTGCAGAAATTGGCAAACTTGCTAACCTGTTTGGTTTACACGAATTTTCCGCGCGGGAAAATATTAAGAAACGTATGAATGCTGGCAAGCGTGTAAGTTTACGCGAATTACTTTACCCCTTGATGCAAGGTTATGACAGTGTCATGGTGAAGGCTGATGTTGAATTGGGTGGGACCGATCAAAGGTTTAATTTGCTCGCTGGCCGAACTATTCAGGAAGCCTACGGCCAATCACCTCAAGATGTTTTAATGGTTGATTTATTAGAAGGGACGGATGGACGTAAAATGTCTAGCTCGTGGGGTAACAGTATTAATCTAAATGACAAACCGTTTGATATGTTTGGTAAGTTGATGAGCATTGACGATAAGTTAGTACCAAAATATTTTTTGTTTTCAACAAATCTAACACAACCAGAAATTCAAAAATTATTGAAGACTAATAAGCATCCCAGAGATCAGAAACTAATTTTGGCTCAAACTGTGACTAGTTTATATCACGGAGCCAAGCTGGCCGGCGAAGCAAAACAAAAGTTTGTGAACCAATTTAGTAACAAGGAATTACCCAGCGATATAAAAACTGTAGCCGTGAAGCCAGGTAAATATCAAATTCCCGACTTGCTTTTACAACTCAAGCTAGTAGAAAGTAAAAGCGAGGCTCGTCGTCTCCAGTCGCAAAATGGTATTAAGATTAACCAAAAGACTTATAACCAAGCGGAAATCGAGATTAAACAAAAAAACGAGCTTGTCGTTCAGGTGGGTAAAAGAAAGTTTCTAAA
>CAZBOT010000006.1:43596-45775 GCA_964493575.1 uncultured Candidatus Saccharibacteria bacterium
AGATTAAACAAAAAAACGAGCTTGTCGTTCAGGTGGGTAAAAGAAAGTTTCTAAAAATAAGATAATAGCGGAGCATCCACAAGTTTGAGGAATACTTTGGTGTTTTCTGATTTGAGGCTAGCTCAAGGAAGAATCTGCGGCTCGGGCGAAGTGTAATTAATGTTACAGAGAGTCCGAACGCAAAGATTCTGACACAGAAATAGTCCAAATCTGGAAACACAAGAAACACAATTTAAAACCCTCTATATAATAGAGGGTTTTAAATTACATTCCAGCTTGTTCGCCGCCTTCTGCATTTTCTTCTGCAGCAGGGGTTTCTTCGCCAGTAGATTCAGCACCAGTATCTTCAGTAGAAGCACCAGCATCAGAACCAGTGTTCATGTCATCTTCTTCGTAGAACATTCTTAGTTCTCCTTACTTTGCACTTGCGCACAAAGCCTTACTGATAAAAAGACGCAGTCCAAATTGCTGAACTGTATAAGCAGTCTAGCATTGGGAAATTATTTTGTCTAGGGGTAAATCAAGAAAATTTTGAAAGAAATTATTTTTTCCAGGCCGCGCATAATGCAATTGCTAAAGCATCAGCAGCATCATCAGGACGCGGAATATTTTTTAACGAAAAAGTTTGTTGCACAACTTTTTGGACTTGTCTTTTTTCTGCTTTGCCATAACCGCAAAGAGTATTTTTTACCTGAAGAGGGGTAAATTCATGGATATGCAATTTAGCTTGGATACAAGCAAGCAAGACAACTCCTCTGGCCTGGGAAACTGTCATGGCTGTTGTCTGGTTACTAGTAAAGAATAATTTCTCCACTCCGACCACATCTGGTCTGTATTTTTTAATCAGTGCCGACAAGTCAGTAAAAAGAATTTCTAAACGACGGGCATCGCTATCAGTTTTTTTTGTTTCAATCACCCCAAAATCTAAAATTTCAAACTCAGTTTTTTTCTGGTTAGATTTTTTAATTAGCCCAAAACCCGTAGTTGCAGTTCCAGGGTCAATTCCTAAAATAATCATACTATTGAATGTTAGTGTAAACTGCAGTGACGTCGTCATCGTCATCAAGCGCATTGTAAAGCTTCTCTGCTTTATTTAAATCCTCATCACTAAGCTCCAGTGGAATAGTGCTTTCCATCTCGCCAGCTTCCGTTTTCTTAAACTGCCAAGCTACGCTCCCCTGAGCCCCCAGATTACCACTGTTTTTCGTGAAGATTGTCTTGATGCTTTGCACGGTTCGATTCTTATTATCAGTGATGGCTTCTATCAAAAAAGCTGAACCTCCAGGACCATAGCCTTCATATACCACTTCTTCTAGGGTAGCACCACCATCATTACCCAGCCCTTTTTTGATTGCTCTATCAATATTGTCATTGGGCATCCCAGCTTGCTTGGCTTTATCTACTTCTAACCTAAGTTTGGGATTAAAATTTGGATCCCCGCTGTTACCGTCTTTGGTAGCTAAAGTAATTTTTTTTGAAAGTTTACCAAATAAAGCCCCGCGCTTTGCATCAGCCGCACCTTTAGCTCTTTTGATTGTTGACCATTTGCTATGTCCGCTCATATTAGAGTTTCTTAAAATATTTTTTTAATGGTTCAGAGTAAGCCAGTCTGTCGCCAGGTTCGGATTTTATTGAGTTCCCTAGATGGGCGTGCAGTTCATCATTCTCGAATCTTGGAAAAATATGGAGGTGGTAATGGAATGCGTGCTGGTTACCAGCCGGTTCGTTATTTTGCATTGTTGTTATCCCGTCACACTTTCTTGTTTCTTTTATGGCTGTAGCAGAGCGCTTGGCCACATTGAAGATTTGATGACCAACATTTTCTGGGAGTTCATAGATATTTTCGTAATGTTCATTAGGAACAATAATAATATGCCCAGGATTATTCCTAATAAAAAATGATCCAATAAAAGCTGTGACTAATTCGTCCTGATAGATAATGTCGGCTTGTCGAATTAAAGTATCCTCACTTTCAATACCTTTGATAGCTACACAGATAGGGCACTTATAATTTTGAGGGGCATGATTAAACATTTATTTGAATGACAAGAGAATTGTGATTTCACCTTTAATACTAGGTTTTGATTTTAGACTTTCTAAAATTTCTTTGGGGGTGCCGGTCAGATATTCTTCATGAAGTTTGGTGAGCTCTCGTGCTACCACTACTTTGGCTTCAGGA
>CAZBOT010000006.1:45875-51273 GCA_964493575.1 uncultured Candidatus Saccharibacteria bacterium
ATATTCTTCATGAAGTTTGGTGAGCTCTCGTGCTACCACTACTTTGGCTTCAGGAAAATTTTTGTTGATTAGCTCTATAGTTTTTAAAAGTCGTTGAGGTGATTCGTAACTTACTAAGGTTGCTTCAATATTTTTAGCTTCCTCAATAATGTTATTCAACTTCGGTTCTGTTTTTGGAAGGAATCCGGAGAATAGAAATTTATCGGTTGGTAGTCCTGAACCTGCCAAGGCTGTGATGGCAGCACTCGGTCCTGGCAAAGCTACCACCTCAATGTTTTGTTCTCGGCAAGCACGGATTAATCGAAATCCTGGATCAGAAATTCCTGGCATACCTGCGTCACTGACTAGGCAAGCAACCTCCTTTTTTAGCTTTTCTATTAAAATATTTAACACCTCTCGTTCGTTGTGGTCAGCAAATTGCTTGACTGCTTTCTTGGGAAGATTGAGCAGACCAAGGAGTTTGTGGGTTTGAGCAGGATTCTCGGCAATAATAAAATCGCACGCGCCCAGAGTTTGCTTTGCGCGCGCGGTGATATCATCAAGATTTCCTAGTGGTGTAGGTACAATATATAACATTAGTCATCCAATTCTAAACCAAACATTTCTTCGATAAGGTCATATTCTAATTTGAGCTGATCGCGTTCATCTTCCATCTCTGCGCGCTCTTCCCCGGATGTTTCGGGTAAGATATCCGCGATATTCTTTAATTCAGTGTCGATTTCAGCCAGTTTTTCGTAAGCCTGATCCTCGGTTTCTGGAGCAGTCTCCAGCCAGTCATGGTATGACATACCGAGCTTACGTTCATACTTTTCTTCGTAGATTTCTTGTTGTTTGTCGGGACTCATATAATTATCTTATGGTGGGTGTGCATGGACGAAAGCCTCGGACCACAAAGGTATAGTCCTGATTCAGCCCTCTTGGTGGGTGTGCATGGACTCGAACCATGGACCACAAAGGTATAAGCTTTGCGCTCTAACCAACTGAGCTACACACCCCCACCAAGAGTTCTGAATACCTGGCAGTACTTTTTCGAGGAGTGGCGCCCACCGGCGCCGCAATTAATAGTTGCCCTGTGGCAAGGAAATAAGCTTTTGCTTCTTGCCAACTGAGCTACACACCCGCGTCGTGATTTTCTCCGGGATCTCGAGATGCGCAAAAGCGCATTTCTTCCACCCTCCGCAAACTACTCCTTTCACATTCACGCTTAACCCTTCGGCTCGCTATGCTCGCTTGGGGCTCAAGTGTGAATGCGGGTAGAGGGCTCCTATATTATAGATAACCATATCAACCTGAGCAACTATTAAAAAACCGCCCTGAGCGTTAGCTAGAGGGCGGTTTTGGTTTAGACTACAGCAGCACTGGCTACTGTATCCTCACTATTCAATTTCATCACTCTAACACCTTGGGTCGCTCTGCCTAAAGTGGAGATAGTCTTTAATGGAGTTCGAATAGTTTGGCCTTGTTTGGAGATTAACAACAAATCCTTGTCTTCGTCTTCTGAACCGAGAATACACATTGAAACAATCTTACCGGTTTTAGCAGTAATCTTAACAGTCTTAATTCCGCTACCTGCTCGCTTTTGAACTTTGTAATCTTTGAGTGGAGTCTTTTTACCCAAACCATTTTGGGTAATAACTAACACTTCTCTGCCACCGCCGGTCATATCTTTGGTGATAATATCCATAGAGATTACATGATCACCTTTCTTTAAGCGCACGCCAGTTACCCCAGCAGCTAATCGGCCCATTGGGCGAACATCGGTTTCTTTAAATCGAATAGCTTGACCGTCTTCGGTGGAGAGCATAATTTCATCTTCACCACTGGAAATATTTACCCAACGTAATTCATCATCACCTTTTAGGTTGAGGGCAATAATTCCTGATTTGCGAACCTTGCTAAACTCTTCGCGTTTTACTTTTTTAATTAATCCATTTCTGGTGGCCATCACTAAATATTGCGCGTTGCTCGCTTTTGGAATTGCTAGTACTGCAGTGGCAAATTCTTCTGGTGCCAGTTGGAGGAAATTCACCAAGGCCTGCCCTTTGCTGGTGCGTGAGCTTTCTGGAAGCTCATAAGCTTTGGTTACTAACAAGCGGCCTTTATTAGTAAAGAACAGGATATCATCATGGGTAGAGGCAGACAGCACCGAGTCAATCACATCTTCTTCTTTAAGGGTTTGCCCAATGACTCCTTTACCGCCACGGCTTTGTTGGCGGTATGTGTCTGGTGACTGGCGTTTGATATAACCTGATTTGGTGGTGGAAATAATAACGCTATCTTCAGGAATCAAATCCTCGGCTTTAAACTCCCCGATACCTTGAGGAACAATTTGCGTGCGACGTTCATCGCCAAATTTGTCTTTGAGTTCAATAACCTCATCTTTAATGATACCCAAAATTTTCTTGGCAGATTTGAGTATCGCTTCCAATTCAGCAATAAGTTTAAGTTTTTCTTTGAGTTCGTCTTCAATCTTTTTGCGTTCCAAACCAGCCAAGGTTTGTAGTCGCATATCCAAGATAGCGCTAGTTTGAATATCAGTCAGTTTGAATTTTTTAACCAAATTGGCGTGAGCTTCAACCCGATCTTTGCTGGCGCGGATAGTTTTAATAACTGCGTCAATGTTATCTAGGGCAATTTTCAAACCTTCCAAAACGTGTGCCCGGTCTTTGGCTTTACGCAATTCAAATTCAGTACGGCGACGCACTACAATTTGTCGGTGCTCAATAAACTTTTCTAAAATAGTCTTGAGATTGAGTACGTGTGGTTCGATACCATCCACCAACGCCAAGGTGTTCATGTGGAAAGTATCTTGCAGTTGAGTGTACTTAAATAATTGGTTTAAGATTTTGTTGGCTAACGCGCCTTTCTTAAGTTCAATTACTACACGCACGCCATCTTTGTCGCTTTCATCACGTACATCTTTAATCCCCTCAACTTTTTTCTCTTGAACCAATAACGCAATTTTTTCTAACAAAGTAGCTTTGTTAACTCGGTAAGGAATCTCGCTAATGACAATGCGCATCTGACCATTTTTCATTTCATCTATTTCGGTTTTAGCGCGAGTTACAATACCACCTTTGCCAGTTGAGTAAGCTTCTTTAATAGCTTTGCGGTCATAAATAATCCCACCAGTTGGAAAATCTGGACCTTGCACAATGTCGGTTAATTCATCAATACTGACATCTTCGTTTTCGATTACAGCAATAATGGCATCTGCTACTTCGGTTAGGTTGTGCGGTGGGATATCAGTGGCCATACCAACGGCAATACCAAGAGTTCCGTTAAGGAGTAGATTTGGAAGTTTTCCTGGTAAAACCACTGGCTCTTTTTCTGTGGAGTCATAGTTGTCACGCCAATCAACAGTATCTTTGTCGATATCTTCAAGGATCGCTTCTGCAATGGGGCTCATTTTGGCTTCGGTATAACGCATAGCCGCAGGGTTGTCGCCATCCATAGAACCAAAGTTACCCTGTCCAATTACGAGTGGGTAGCGCATAGCGAATTCTTGCGCCATGTGAACCATGGAGTCGTACACTGCTGTGTCACCATGAGGGTGGAATTTACCAAGCACTTCACCAACTACTTTGGCGCTCTTGGTGGTTTTGCCGCCGCTTCGTAAGCCCATGGCATGCATGGCGTATAAAATGCGACGGTGAACCGGTTTTAATCCATCGCGAACATCTGGCAAGGCACGGGAAACAATTACGCTCATCGCGTAATCAAGGTATGATTCTTGCATTTCCTGCTCAAGGAAACGCTGCTTTAATACTCCGATATTAGATGTTCTTGCTGGGGTTTCTTCTGTGGCCATAAAAATTATTGCTTAGGGAATAAATCAGGGAAAGCGTTTTGGTTTTGGTTGATATCGCTATTTAGATCATTGATGACATCGCCACCATCAGTTTGTCTTGGCGGCATTCCAATAATCGCCCATAACACAAGGAGTAGTATGACCACACCAACAACTGTAAATAAAACAATTCGATTTTTGTGGTGATGGGGCTTGGTTTTGATGTGTTCAATGAGTTGCTTCATAGATTTATCTTAATGGATCTAAAGTGATAATTTGAGTTTTATCTTCGATTAAGTCTTTTTTCTTGATTAACAACTTTTCCATATTTTCAGATTTACCGCCAAACGTTTTAACAAACACATCTACCTTTTCGTTAGGCAGTTTGAGTCCAGCTGTTTCGTAATGGGAAGGAATTACAATCTTTGGTTCAATGTCATGTGCGATTTGAGAGGCAAGTTTTGGAGTAAGAACGCTGTTACTACCAACAGGCAAAATTAAAATGTCTATTTCGCCGAGATCTTCTAAATCATCTTGTTTAATATTCCATTCGCGAATATGAGCGAGGTTGAGGATTGAAATGTCTTCACTCTCAATTAAGAACACGGTGACGTAGCGGCCTTCATCTTGCAGAAGTGGAATCCCGGTGACAGTAACACCTTTGAGATCATACTCACCAGGGTCTGTAATTAAAAAAGGCTCTCCTTGGATGCCTGAGGTGGCGTTGTAAAGTTGGTTATCTTTTTCTGCTAGGATGACGATATCGGCTGCTCCTCTTGGGGGCGTAAGACCTGATTCCTTATCAAATGGGTCAGTAATAATAGTGGCGTCTTTAGTGATAATTTTAAAACTCGACAGCCCAAAATAGTGAATTTGCATACAAAAATTATAGCAGTTTTTCTGCCCCCAGACAACGTAAATAGTGCTTAAAAATGCAGTTTTTTCTCTTTTATTTAAGAGACTTTTTAACTAGACAATTGCCTGATTTTGCTCTATAATTGAGCTACTTACTGGCGCACGCGCCTATGGCCTGCCCAAAGAATATCTTTTGAAGCAAACGTCAAATTTCTGGCCACTGCTCGGAAAAAATTTCTCCGCTTAGTTTTTTACTAAACATCGAAATTTATTTCCGACCATTGGCTTATAAATTTATCCGTTTGCAATCAAAAATATTCTCAGGACAGACCAACTAAAAATTAACCCCCAGTAAGTCTATGTAATGGTGCGTTTAATAATTAATATACAATGAATCGTTTTTAGATTTTGCACAACGTCTAAACGTTGTTTTTTATTAGCCGCGAAGACATCTGGCTCTGCCAGTGTCTGAGCAACCTTGGAAAAGGGAGGCAGGTCGCACAGCGACCGTTGCAAGGGAAAAACCCCTTCCGGGTTTTTACCTCCAAGGAGCTCTTTGTATATTATAGAAAGTTAATTAATGTCAGAAGAAGCTATTTTAGAACAAGAAGTGGCTGAGCAAGTTGTCCCTAGTAATGTTACTGGTGACAGCAATGCGCAGACCATGAATGATCTGATTACCAGCGGCGCGGAGATTCGCGTACTCAAGCCTGGTGACATGGTTGAAGGAAAAATCATTTCCGTAACCAAGAA
>CAZBOT010000007.1:0-49986 GCA_964493575.1 uncultured Candidatus Saccharibacteria bacterium
CGATACCACGTTTAGTGCTAGGTTCACGGAAGTTCACTTTCATCATTTCTTACCGGGTGAGTAGCCGAATCACAATGCCGACGAACAGCAGCACAAGCAGACAGCCTATCGCTCGCAGTAGCCACAGAATCGCCGAAGGACAGGGCAGACTCTCTTCGTTCAACGCCGTCTGTCGGCGAGAATGGAGATACTGGATCAGCGAGATGAGATTCATTGGCCTGTCCACTCCGTACCTGTCCGTATTGCATGAACGACTCGCGGCCCGCGTAACTTCACCTGCCGATACCAACGCGATTGCATCAGGTGGTCAGCGGCTTTCTCCCAATCGCCGGATTTGGCCGCATGGAGGAAGCGCTTGAAATCAGCGAGCTTGTAACCGAGATTGAAGGCTAAGTTAATGAGGCTTCGTTGCCGAACGTCATCAAGCGAGCGCCACGTTGGAAAAATGTTATCCAACCGCCGCTCCGCAATCCGAATGTCGTTTTCCAACAGGTCTAGCGCTTCGGTATTGCTGATCTTCGTAAAACTCTCGCCTTTCTGAATCAAATGCCCGACGCCGATAGTCAGGTTTCCAAGGGAGTCACGGTACGGAGTGAGCCGTAGCCCTTCGTCACGAATCAACTCGTTTTGTAGGGCGATACGATCATAGCTCATCCGGCACCGTCCATTCCGTCCGAGGGTCCGCGAGGTTCGAGCGTTGCTGATACTGTGCGCATAATCCCGGAAACTCCTCTTGCTGCAATTCGCAGTAGTAAATATCGGGGTCGTGATCCTTGAAAAACCGGCAAGACAGGCAGGCCAGTGACGAGGATTCGATGAGTTTTTGCAGTTGGCCTTTCATGGAGCACAACCGATAGGAGAATCAAGATTGTATACCACAAATAAATTGTTAGCAGGTCTGTTTTTCTGCCATCAGCGCCGGCCACGAGACCGGGAATAATGGCTGAATAATGGCCGCGATGTGCTGCGCGATTTCCCGTGTTTCCGCTTGCGCGTGGCTGTCCAGACGCAGCTTACAGATACGGGCATAGGCGGCCAGGGATCCGGTCCAAATCCAGGTCGTGAGCATGGATTGCGGCAGAATCATTCGCGCCATTTCAGGAGCGACTCCCCGCGCCAAGAGTTCGTCATACGCTTTGCGCGCCGCATACAGCCCTTGCCGATACACCCAGTCCAGATAAGCGGTGTCTTCGGTGATCGCTTCACCACTGCCTTGCTTGATGTTGCCGTCTGGACGGCTACGCCAAACAGAGGGGACATGAAATTCGGGAGCAGAGTCTACGTATCTCCTTGAGATTTCGTTAATTGACAGCCCTACCGTACTGCGCAACAACTGCCGTGCCACGAAGATCGGGGCGGTGATCCGCAATGACAACTGCGCATGAAAGAAAGGGCTGATATGCCCTTCTTTCGCCAGATACCGCAACAATCGGGTATCGCTGTCAGGATCGAATTCAGCATGTTGCTTGTCCATGCTGACCCTCGCGGCGTTGAC
Organism: uncultured Candidatus Saccharibacteria bacterium; assembly: GCA_964493575.1. GTDB lineage: Bacteria > Patescibacteriota > Doudnabacteria > UBA920 > UBA920 > UBA920. The sequence continues at coordinate 1,496 of CAZBOT010000007.1, forward strand.
AATCGCAAGGTCGCTTCCTAATTTATCAATGAATTCAACCTTCAACGGATTGTTCCTCCAAGCGCTGCGCACGGGCCAGCAGTTGCCAGGCGCGATACTGTGCATTGCAATGCGTGCAAATCACCCGGTGGCCGGGCTTGGCGTCATCGGGGATGCGGATTTTGGCTTTGCAAGCCGTGCAGGTGGACATGCGCGGGTTAATGGGCGTCATACGCCGCTCCTAAAGCCTCGTAGAGCGCCATAACGGCGCGGAAGGAACCGGGACAAGGCCACGGGGCCACAACGCCTAAAAACGCCATTTTGGCGGTCATTGGCCGGTACTCCCAAACCCGCCCGCATTCCGTTCAGTATCGTCAAGCTCATCGAACTCAACTACGTCTGGCGTGGCGATGGCCGTAATCACAAGTTGCGCGATGCGGTCGCCCTGGCGAATCTCGTAGGCCACCGCGCTGCGGTTAATCAGCAGCACTTTCAATTCGCCCCGATAGTCCCGGTCAATCAGTCCCGCACCGCGCGTGATACGAGAGTTCACATCCATCCCGGAACGCGGCCAAATCTGCCCGCAGTAGCCCGCTGGAATGGCAACAACAATACCGGTACTGACCAGACATTGGGCATGACAGGGCGGTATGGTGACGGCTTCATCGGCATAGAGATCGTATCCGGCACTGCCGTCCGTTGCGCGGGTCGGCAGGACGGCGGTTTTAGTCAGTCGTTTCACGGGCAGGCTCATTCGCGGGACTCCAGTTCAATCAATTTTTCCAGGTAATGTCGGGCTTTCAATAAATCCGGCAGTCCGCCTTTGCCGTTCGCTTTGGCGTTGAACCGGGCGCAATACTTGATGGTATTTCCCAACAGGAACCCAGTGAATTGTTCCGGCGACAGCCAGGCGCGCATCGCGTCCCAGGGCTGGATTCCCATGTTGAGATAGTGATCGCCGCCTTCTTGGCGGGCGCGGGGATTCGCGTCATATAGGGGATGGTGATCAGTCATGGCATGGCTCCGGGAGAGGACGTTGATATTCAGCCGTTAAATCGATGGCCGTCGCGCGCCCTTCGTTCATCGCGTCAACACACAAGTTGATATGGTAAGGCCAGTCTTCGGTTGTCCAGGCGTTGCGCAGCGCCGCGCCTTTGAGGGCCGCTTTCAGGTCAGGAGGCCAGGAGGCGAAGATTTCACGGGCGGCATGGGGCGTCATGGCCGTGTCTCCAACAGCCGGGCCGTCGGCTTGACCATGCCCTTCTCAATGAGCGCCAGTCCGGCATTGACCAAGGATTGCGCCGCTGTCAGCACCCGCTCTTGACTGCCTAGCCCGGTCTTCTTTGCCAGTTCACCCGGTTCCGCCCAGCCGCGATAGAGCCGTAGCACACTCGCTAAGGTCTGGGCGTCGGGCGAAAGTGGTTCCCCCGGTTCTCTGGTTCCACCAGAGGGGACAACCGGGTTAGCCCGCTGTTTGCCTAGTGGTTCCCCCGGTTCCCCCGGTTCACCCCCATTTCTAACTAATGGTAAAACAGGTCGCGTAGATGCCTCTCTATCTCCCCCTTCCACCTCCCCCATTACTCCTAAATATACAAAGTAGGGGGAACCAGGGGGAACCGGGGTAACCTCCGCTGTTTGCCTAGTACTGTCTGGGGTAACCGGATGGGGGAACCGGGGTTCAGATGGAACCACTGGGGGATACCAGGCCCAGACGGTTTTATTGTCCCGGCGCTCACCAATCCGCTTCTTTTTATCCCGCCACCCCGCAACGCGAAGAATGCCGCCGATGCGCATTTGGTTGGTGACGGTCTGCTGTTCGATCCGAACGCCCATCGCGCCCATGATCGCCGCCACGGTGACGAACGCACCGTTCGCGCCGTCCAGTGTGCAGCCCGGCGCGAGCAGGGTCTCTGCGGCCTGCAAGACCGCCTCGGTCCAGACGTCATCTTGAAAGTGAGCGGCCCGGACTTCGTGGGCTTGCGCCAGCGCCTCATGGTCCTCCACAAACCAGCGCTCCCCGTTCATCACGCGCCGTGTCGCCTCGCCGATCAACTGGGGAAGCGCCTCGGCGAAACGTTCGGTGTTGATGGGGGCGGTCAAGGTCACCGGCCAAAAGCGCCGGTTGCCCGTGGGGTCTTTGAGAAAAGTGCTGTGGTTCGTGGTGCCAATAAAAGACACCGTGCGGGGATAGTCTCGTTCACCGCGCCCGTAGGCTTCCCGGAAGTGGTCGCTACGAGTCGCCACGAACGCCTTGATGCTCTCCAAGTCGCTCTTGTTCAGCACCGACAATTCGCCCAGCTCCGCGATGATGATGCCGCGTATCGCCGCTTTAGAATCCTTACTGTCCATATCGCCCAGGGAGTCGGTAAAGGCATCGGGAAGAATCGCATCGGCAATGCACTGAGCGGCGGTCGATTTAAACCCTCCCTGTTCACTGCGTAGAATCAACACATCATCGCGCTTGCAGCCGGGGAAGAGTACACGGGCGGCAACACCCTTTAGCCAGGCGCTGCCGATTTCACGAAGATAGCGGGCGTTATGGGCATTGACGGCTGCACCTAAATAGTCCACCAACCACGTTTCGAGTCGGTGTACGCCATCCCATTGTTCCGCTAAGGCGCGTAAGCGTTCCTGGGCCGGGTTGAAGGGGTGACGATAAGCCACCACCATCACCGCGGCGGCCAGCCCATCCAAGGGGAAGCTCGTAAACTCCTTGGAAAGGTGAAACGCCAGTTCGCCGGTATCCCGCTCTGTCCAAGGCCCAGGTGCTGACCGCCACGGCGACGGTATCCGCGCCTCAATCCGCTGGCGGAATTCGTTGTAGCCCACCAACCCCGGATAGGCGTTCTCAACAACCATCACGGCGTTGTAGTGGTTTTTCAGCAGTTGACCGGAATCGTCTTTCCGCATCAACGCAGCATCCCACGAAGGCGCGCCCGTCTGGCCCGTCGAAGTCGGCGCACACACAGCGGCATCCGCCGGTTGCGGCGGGCCGCTGGCCGGCGCTTCCTCTGCCAGCGCCATCAATTCGTCAACGGTATGGCCCTTGTCCAGCCAATCGGACACGTCGTTATCGCCTTTTGCGCCGGACAAGCCCGGCAACTCCAGTGTCCGCACGTCGCCGACTTTGCCGTGCAACGCCTGGGCAATGACCCGCATGTGCGCCCGGCCCGGTTCATCATGGTCGGGGAGCAGAATGACGCGGGCCGCGCCAGCCAGTTGCTCGGTGTATTCCTTTCGCCACTTGGTTCTTTGATTCGGTTGGGCTGCGCCTTCGATGTTGGTCGTGGCACACAGTCCCATCGTCGCCATCCGGTCCACATCCTTTTCGCCTTCCGCAATGAACACATCCCGGCCAGCCGCTATCCCCGCCATCAATTCCGGCAGTCGATACAAAACTGCATGGGCCGATGGCGGCCTCTTCCAAAACCAGCCGCCGTTTCCATCCGGCCAGCGTTGCCGGAAATCTTTAGGGTCGTAGCGGACTTTTTCGCTGACCACGTTGCCCTGCAAATCGCGGTAACGGTAGGTCGCGACGATGGGGCGCTTGCCGTTGACGGGCGCGGGCTTTTCGAGGCCCAGCGCCTTCTCAATGTCCCGGAAGTCGCAGCCGGCATGGCAAGTCATGACCACGGGCTGTTTATCGCCGGGCGCGATACTTAGGCTGGGCTTATGGCCGTTGTGATCGGCTTCATGGACTGGGCAATAAGCGATGTAGCCATGGCCGGAGGGCGTCGGTTTGCAGCCCTTGGCGGTCAGCGCATCCAGGGCGGATTGCAGGGATGGGGGAACAACAGAGTTCTGGCTCATCGCCATCACACGGTCTCCTAACTGGGCTAAAGACCGCTACTTCTGCTGTCAAACAGAGGGTGGCGGACGAATGCGAGGTTGACAGACCGGTCAGTTAGGACACCGGCAAGCCTTTCGGCTTCCCCGCATAGTCCGCCATAGGGAGGAGAGTGCGACCAGGCATAAAAAAACGCCCGGTCAGGCGCTATGCGCCTAGCTGATTTCAGGCTGTCAAACCCGGCCCCTGATTTTGCAGGGACACGCAAATCATACGCTGTCATTGGATTCCAATGCAACCCGTTCATGACGATTTCCCCTGATGTTCCGCCGCGCCTTTCCGCCACCATTCGGCCCGGTGAAACGGCAACCCGGCCCGCAACTGCTCTTCGCTGAATTTCTCTTTCAAACGCCACCACACCCAGCCGCGTTTATGGCCTTTTTCCCGGGCAAGATTCAGCAGCCGGTGGTACTCGTTCTTCACCTTGATCTTTTCCAGTGCGGGACTATTGCCGTCGATCAATACCAGGCTACCATCAGCACATTCCGGCGGTTTGCGTTTCTCCCGATCTTCCTGTTCCTGGCGGTCGCTGCTGTATTCACCCTGGCAGTGCGGACACACCAGCCGGTCATGGATATCGGCGCTCGGCGGCTGGATAAAACTCCCACAGAATTTACAACTGGCATGACTACACGCGGGACAAATCAGCAGTTTCGCTTCCTGGCTAAAATCGGCGCTGTTGCGATCCATGCGCTCAAACTTCCGCGCCATGAATCGGTAGCTGTCCACAATCCCCGGCTGCGTCGCAGCAACCCACCAGATAGCGCCGGCGTCCCGCTCGACAAACAGCGCACCGCAACCCGGAAGGAAACACGCATGGGTTTTTTCCACCTTCCGCTTTTTCGATGCGCCTTGTAATGTCCAGACGCGATCAATATGCGGCGGGCCATGTTCTAAAATATTCCCGGCATGATCGAGAATCAGTGCGCCGGACTTGCCTGGTGCAACCCGTAAAACCCGACCAACCATTTGAAGGAACAAAGCAACGGACTTGGTAGGCCGCGCCAGAATGCAGCAGGAGAGTTCAGGGAAATCGAAGCCTTCAGTTAAAACTTGCACATTGCTGATGACCTGATATTCACCCCGCCGCCAAGCGCTTAATATCCGCTCGCGTTCCGGCGTCGCCATTCCGCCGTCCAGATGCGCCGCTGCAACCCCGGCCTCCTGGAATTGCGCGATGATGTGCTGGCTGTGCAGAATGGACGCGGCAAAGACGATGGTCCGCTGTCCCGGTGCCCACTCTTTCCAGTGCGAAACAATGTCGCCGACCAGCGTGGCGTTATCCATCGCTTCCCCGAGTTGCCCCTCGGCATAATCCCCGCAACGGACTTTCACCGTCGCCAGCGTGGCTTTCAATTTCGCCGCCATTTCCGGCGACGGGCCTAGACAGGTGGGAGAAACCAGGAAGCCGGACTCAATCAATTCCGGCACGGTCGCGACTTCCAACAGATCGTGGAAAATCCCGTCTAACCCCTTGCTGTCCAATCTCTCTGGTGTGGCCGTGAGTCCTAACACGTAGGCGTCGGGATAGTTTTTCAGCAGGGTCTGATACTGCCCTGCCGCGCTATGGTGGGCCTCGTCGACGATCACCAAATCCGCTGGCGGATACTCCCGGCGAATCAAGGTCTGGATACTCGCAATCTGCATCGGCGCGCCGGGATTTCTCGACTGCGGATGCCCGCTGAGAACCACGTTGTAATTCCAAATCCCCAAATCCCGCAGCTTGGCGGCGCACTGGTCAATCAACTCCCGGCGATGCGCTAAAAACAGGACGCGCTTGGATTTGGCGAGGGCGCTATGAATGATGTGGGCTGACACCACCGTTTTCCCGGATCCGGTGGGGGCCACCAGGCAGATGGAGCGTTTGCCTTCGGCCATCAGCGCGCGGGCTTTCGCCACCGCATGAAGCTGATACGGACGCAATGAGAATGAGGAGCTATGCGGCTGCATCGATCTGCTCCTCATTCTCGGCAAACAGCCCGCCCTGCATCGTTTTGGCCGCCGCTAAATTCCGGCAAGCGACCTCGAAATAGCTGCGCTTGAGTTCCGCGCCGATAAAGCGCCGGCCCATTTGCAACGCAACAAAACCCTCACTCCCGATTCCGGCAAATGGACTGCAAACCAAATCGCCGGGATTGCTCCACAATTCAATCGCGCGCTCAATAACGTCTAGCTGGATCGGGCAGATATGCCGCTCATCATCATGATCCCGAGCCGCCCGGTATTGCAGCGTCCGAGTCGGGTTAATATCCATCCATACCGGACTGGCGTATTGCTGCCACAAGCTCACTGGAAAGCCGTCATGAGTTTTCGTGACCGGTTCATGGTTGACGCCGGGTTTCCGCATAGTCACCAAATAGTCAGGAATCCCCATGCGCGACATACATGAATCTTTGCGCAGCTGTTTGTACAGCAGACCCAGTGCTTTCGTGCGTTGCATGGCAGTCACCGGGTCTTTCCAGATCACCACTTCGCTATGAAAAATCCATCCTGCATCGACAAACAGCTTGATCATTTCCCCACGAAAATCATGAATCCCAATCTGACCATCCCGGCCCTTCATCATCGGAATATTGGTGCAATGAAAACTCAGCAGCCGCCCATCCTGAGTGACCCGCAAGAGTTCATCGACCAGAAAACGGAAGTGCTGGTAAAAATCCGTATGGTTGCGGGAATTACCCATATCCCGATGGCTGTTGGAATAGGTGTACAGCGAAGCAAATGGTGGACTGAACACGGTATAGCCAATCGAATCCGATTCCAATTCAGAGACCACATCCACGCAATCACCTAGATGCAAAGTCCAATCCTCATCACCGGCCACATCCCGTTCATAATCGTTCGTTTCCCGATGCGCGCCTTGGATTTCCCGCTGACTAAACTCCCGCATATGGCCCACCATCGCCTCGCTCATCTCATTGGCCTGCCGCTGTTTCCGTTCAATGTTTTTCAGAATCGCGCCTTCCCCTTCGCTGCTGACAATATGCACTTCAACAGGGCGGGTTTGGCCGAACCGATAGCAGCGCCGAACCGCCTGGTAATAGGCTTCATAGCTGTCATCCAGACCGACAAACACCATCCGGGCGCAATGCTGGAGGTTCAAACCAAATCCCATAATTGAACTCTTGCTGATAATCACCCGCACATCGCCATTCACAAAGCTCATAATGCGCTTTTCTTTTTCGGCGGCTAACAATGAACCGGTAACTTCAATCGCGCCTGGAATGGCTTTGGTGAGCGCCGTGGATTCGGCATTCAAATGACACCAGACAATCCAGTAATCGTCATTGCCATTGACCAAATCCGCTGCCACTTTGACGCGATCCTCCAAGCTCACACGCTTGGCGGCTCGTCGATCATTCAGGGTTTGCGCGACCGTTGAGAACAGTTGATTATCGGGAACAAACGGCGCATCAACGGTATGCTGATGGGTATTCAGGGGAGGGAGCAAATAGCGTGAGCCATCAAAACCCAAATCAGCAGGGCTGCGAATACACACAGCCCATGTCGCCATCCATTGCCAAAAAACTGTTTTGCCGTGGCCTTTTAATCGCCACTTGGAGGTATCGCCGCCGTCATGAATGAAGAATTGCGCCAGCATTTCCGTGCGGCTCATGACGCCTAAAAATTCCGCCTGATTGCCCAATTCCATAAAGTCATTTGGGCTGGGCGTGGCAGTACAGGATAGCCGGTAGTCCGTTCCGGCGAAGCACTCAATAATCTGGTTGCGGGTTTTGCCTTCAAACGATTTCAGGATGCTGCTTTCATCCAACACCACGCCGCCCCAATCCAGCCCCGCGAAATGCTCCATCATTTCGTAATTCACCACCACGATCCGCGCGCCCAACACCAAAGCTTTCGTGCGGGCATAGCGGCAATCGGCGATCCCGATGGATTCCGCTTCCCGAACCGTCTGCTGCGCAACGCACAAGGGAGCCAAAATAATGACGGGCTTGCCGGTGTGCGTAGCCACTTGATCTGCGTAGCTCAACTGCATCCGGGTTTTGCCGAGTCCCGTATCGGCGAAAATCGCCGCGCGCCCGCGCTTCACCGCCCAATCGACAATCGCGGCCTGGAAATCAAAGAGGGAGTAGCGGGACAAATCAGCAGGCGCAAATCCCACGGGGACATGCAGGGACAGCTTGGAGGCAATGAAGTCTTGATAGGATGCAGGCGACAACGCGCCTGATGTGGTAACATCATTCATGGTGGTTAAACCTCTCACTCAGGTTGAACTGCAAGTGCCTGCCGGACTCTCGCAAAGCCCGGCAGGTGCGCACAGAATACATCAGACCTGCTGATCATGGCAGGTCTTTTTTGTGGGGCGGCGCTTCCCAATCCGCGCAGACGCCGCAAGGCCGTTTCACCGGATCGTCGGCCCATGAAACTTGGAGTTGATGGATGGGATGCATACAGCCGCACACCGGCTGCACTTTCACGACGCGCCCGATCTGGACGTGCTTCCAGCGATGACCCACTGGGGCAGGCCGGTCAATCCGATAGCCCCAGGGCGCGTTCATGCCCGCGCCTCGTATGGGGTCTGGTCCCGCTCCGGATCCATCTCCCCAAACAGCACGGAGCGCACATCTTCAAAGCTGCGCACCACGGCGGCGATACCGCCCACGGCCCGCGTGGCGTCCAGAAACTCCAGTTGCTCCCGCGTCGGCTTCCCGCCCGGCCGCTTCACCTCCAGCGCAAAAAACCGGCCCGGATACGCGCTGCCGTTCCCTAAACAGCCCTCAATATCCGCCTTGCCTTTCGAGCGCCCGGAATGCCCCGGAATGTGCAGTTCGTAAAACCGGATAAAATCCGCGCCAGCCTTCACCGCCCCGCCGTTCACCCGGCAGAACCAGCCCACTCTTCCGCGCGCCATTTCATGGGCCAGATACTCTAAAATCTGGCTCTGCAATTCGGATTCAAACGGCAGGCTCATTCGGCGTCTCCACGGGTAAAAATTCCTCGCCATTCGCCTGACAGAGATGCCAGCGCACGTTCGCTGGAACGTGAAAATGCACTTCCCGAAGCCGGGTATAGCGCTGGCAATACCGCCGCACTAAACACGGCTGATGGCCTGGCCCGATGCCGTAGCAGTAGGTAAAATCGCTCATGAGTAGCTCTCGCTAATCGAATCCAGCAATTCAATCGCCTCCACCAACAACGCCCGCACTTGCGTTTTGTAATGGCGATGGTCAGCCAACTCCACCACATTGCCCATCATGCGCATCCGGTTCGCCTGCACCTCTTCGCGCAGATGCTCATAGCGCGATTCAGCCCGCTCCGCCCGCCGTTTCCAGTTGACCGCTTTCATGCCGCGTCCCAATCCGGCTGCCATTCCCACGTCGCCGGCGGCAAATGCGGCGAATAATCGGCCACCGATTCCGCCGCTTCGGCCCGCGTCAATGCCGCGCTGTGTTCTTCCTGCTCCCAGGCGTCAATGATGGATTTGGACATGTTAAAGCACGCCTCTTCTTTGGGGCATTTCCAAGCCGGCGCACACACCATCATGGCTTTCGCCGCCTGATACAATTCCATCGTCACTCCACGCATCATTTCGTCTCCGCTAAATTACGCATCACTTTATTTTGTTGCACAGTGAGCGCTTGGTAATAGGCCATCGAACATCCGCACGACCGCACTCTGCGATACCGCAGATTGTTATAATGGGCCTTGGTCACGGCACCACACTCGCAACGACAGAGGTAATACTGAGCAGGTAACTTCTCAGTAACAAGGAGCCTTCCGAAGGTTTGGCCCACCAAGTTAATGGCCATGCGTTCCCCTCAATGATTCAATCTGCGCTACGCTAATTGCTGTCGCTTCACGTTGCATCGTCTACTCAATAAAGTGGTCTGGTTGAGTCTTTTGCGAATTTGGGGCTGTCAAGGATGACAGTCACAAATCGCACGGCGGAGACTCAACTAGTGAGGAAGTGAATGAGCCGGCCTATCCGGCGCATGAACCCGCCCCCACGGCGGGTTTTTTGTTGTCCATCTCTGCCAAACATCGCCCACACGTCACCTTCTCCACCATCCGGGTTTGCGGATGCCAACCGGCTCCGCGTGTCCCGCACAGCGCCCGCAGCATCGGCGTCTGGTAATGCACCAATGGCGGCTGTTCATCGGGTTCGGCCCCGATGCCGCACGGCTCTACACGGCATTTGCGCATCGCCTGCCAGTGCTTGTGTTCAGCCATGACGCCCGGTCGGAACAGCATTCCAGTCCCCCTGTATGGGAGCTTTCAGGCAGAATCGGCCATGTTCTGGCCAGGTTCCGGCCCATCGCTGGCGCGTCGCCCGCACATCGCCGATGCTTGTTGCCGAACATGGACACGCGCCAAATGGCGCAGATAATCGGAGAGCGAACGGTCGTCCGCCTCGGCCAGATGCTTGAGCGCCACATACAGCTCGGCGTCAGCCAGGAACTTGACTTCGTGATCGTTCAAAGCGCGGCCCATTGGGGTAGTCCGGGATGCATGGCTAAGCGGCTTGCTGGTCGGAAACGGAGAACACATCTTCCAGCGCCATGCCGTAGACGCGACTGAGCCGTACCGCCAAGGGAGGGCTGGGGAATTGCTGGCCGCGCTCGATGCGGGAGAGGTTGCCGACATCGGTACGGACCTGCTTGGCAACCTGCATCAGGGTCAAACCCTTCTCGATGCGTTTTTCGCGTAATTTGCTCATGGCGCTTATTTTTTGCGTATTAAGCAAATCTGTCAAGCTTAAATTTGCGCCCTACGCTTTGCACGGAACGCAAGCGGTCATCAAGATAGTCTCGCTGTCCACGAGATTGAGAAGGAGAATGAGATGAATATCGGGCACGTCATACGGCGTCGCCGCAACGCCAAAAAATTTACGCTAGAGCAGTTCGCCGCCATGATCGACAGCGATGCGGGAAACTTGTCGCGCGTGGAGCGGGGTCTGCAAAACTACACGCCGGCCCTCTTGTCAGCGGTTGCCGCTGCACTGGGAACCACCGTTTCTGATCTTGCCGCTGAGGCTGAACTGCCAGAACTGCCAGAAGTCAGCGAAGAGCCGCCCCGCGACATGACAGAGCGGGAAGAGCGTGATTTGCTACGAGCCTACTGGCAGTTAGATCGGTCATCGCGCACGGCATTGCGCCAGATCGTAGCGCAAATGGCGAAAGCAGCCGTACCTGCCCCGCATCGCCACACTTAAAGCAGTTGTCATCCACATCTACCAAAGCCCTGCATTTGCGGGGCTTGTGTGTTGATCGTGGCGGGTCTTTTGGCGACCATTTGTATGTCACTTAAAGTATTCTTTTAGTCATTATTCCCACTCGCTGTAAATCCTGCGTTGCTCGTTCCCTCCTCTAAAAAGACTTTCGCACGTCCGCAAATTTGCGCTTGACGCAAAGATTTTTTTGCTTATACTACAAATCAACCCGCCGCCCTTCACCGGGCCACGCCGACAGACCCCTAGCCTGGCGGGAGCGTCGGGGAATCCTCCCTTTGGTGGTTATTGGCCGGGTTTTGTACCCATCTGCAAGGCCCGGCCCTTTTTCGGAGAAAGCAATGACAGCAACAAAGCAAATTGTGATCGCACAGCGGGGATGGGTGTTCGTCGGTGATGTGACCCGTTCCGAGAACGAGGTCGTGATTGAAAACGCCGCTGTCGTGCGGCGCTGGGGAACTACGAAGGGTCTCGGTCAGTTGGCGAAAGACGGCCCCACGGAAGAAACCCGACTCGACCCCTGCCCGACTGTGCGGATTCACCCGCTCGCCATTGTGGCGGCGATGGATTGTGCGCCGTGGGCGCGGTAATCGACCCAGAAGCAGCCGTTGTCATCGGCGACGGCGACGGCGACGGCTACGGCTACGGCGACGGCGACGGCAACGGCTACGGCGACGGCAACGGCGACGGCTACGGCTACGGCGACGGCGACGGCTACGGCTACGGCGACGGCAACGGCTACGGCGACGGCAACGGCTACGGCGACGGCGACGGCTACGGCGACGGCTACTAAAAATAGGCCCGGCGGTAACGCCGGGATGGAGAACGCGATGAACGACATTTGGCTAGCGATATATCTATCCGCACTGGATAACGCTGTGGATAACGGATTTACCTTGTATTCCAGCCGTATCGACGGCTGCTTGTTGCCTTGGTGAGCGGCCATGAGACCCAGGCCCCATGGCAAGGCGCGCAATCATAAAAAACGCGCCGAGCGATATGCCCCCTACACCCCGCCCAAGGAAGTCGCGTTCCTCAAGCGCGCCGCCTTATCGGGGACGCTCCCGCGCTTAACCCCGGCCTGGCTGCGCAGCGCCAGCGCCCTGACTTCTGAATGTCTCTAGGAGCTAAAAATGAACAAGAAACCCAACCCCGTCATCACCGCCGCTACCGTGCAGCGCCGCGAATCCTATCAGGACTGGCGGCAACGCCGGAACGCCGACGAAACCCGGCGCATTACCCGTGCCCATGATGCGGCACTCCACGTCATGGATGTCATTGACGCCATCAGCGGCCCACTCCCGCCCACCCCGTCGCCAATGGAAAAGGCGGTTGAGCGAATCCGGATGCGGCCGCAACCGCCCGCCGTGTTGCCGCCCGCGCCGGTGATCCACCAGATCGCCCGCAACGCTCAGCCCTATTTGGCGCTAATGGGAGGACTCCTGTTATTTTTCGCCGGGCTGGCGCTCGGGAAAGCGCTGTAATGCCGGACGTGCATTGCTCCGGCTGTCCCGGCCATTGCTACAGCCGGGCGTACCAAGCCGCGTTGAGTCAAGCGGCCAAGCAAATCGTATCGCTGACTGATGCGGTCGCGGATATGTCCCTCCGCATTCTCGATTTAGAGGCCCGGATTCAAGCTCAGGGCCAGTTGCTCACACAGAGGAAACTGACATGAACGCCCCTTGGGTGATGGACGCGCGCTACATGGCGCAACTGGACGCGGAAGCGTCGGCGGATTTAGCCCGCGAACGGCGGGCGTCAGAGATTGCCAGCGATCCGCGCCAACTCGCCGCAGCGCTGGTGAGCCGCGAAGAAAACGACCGCTGGGTGTTGCAGTTAGCCCGCGTGTTGACCGCCCTTTACACCGGCGAACCGGCGACCCCGGCGCAAACCTTGGCCCTGTCCATGGCCGTGCAAGCCATTGCGGATGACGCGGCCCGTTATGAAATTGAGTGCTGAAACGAAAAACGCCCGCCAAGTGAGATTGGCAGGCGCTTCACAACCGGAGATTTAAAAATGCAGACCAAAATCATACCCCTTCCGACCCGCCGGCGCAATCCCGACCGCGCCGCCTATGCCGCGCTCGCCGCTGAACTGCGCCAAGTGCGCCTTGAACTGGCCGAACTGCGGGAAATCATCCGCGCCGTCGCCATGCCCGCGCCATGGGGTTTGGGAGAGCGGCCATGAATAGGTACGAAATCCGGTATTACCCCGACCACGGCTGGATCAGTTACGTGATCTATCGCAACGGCCAGCCGGTGAAAGGTGGCGAACTGCGCACCCGCCGCGCCGCCGTGAAACAGGCGCAGATCGAGTTGCAGAAACTCCAGCGCGCCGAACAGCAACCCCTCGCGGCATAACCCCACACGGCCAGGGAGGGCCAGGAGCAAAACCATGAATCAAGAATTGATCGTTCATTCAGCGCCGTCCCCAGCGATGATCCCCTATTCCGACATCGCCCAAATGGGGCGCGTCATGGCCGCCAGCAAGCTGTTTGGCATCCAAAACGAACAACAGGCTATCGCCCTCATGCTGTTGTGCCAGTCGGAAAACATGCATCCCGCCGTGGCGATGCGCGATTTTCACATCATCAGCGGACGCCCGGCGCTCAAAGCCGACGCCATGCTGGCCCGGTTCAAAGCCGCCGGCGGTCGCGTCCGCTGGAATGAGTACAGCGACGAGGTGGTTTCGGCGACCTTTACCGCGCCGGATGGGGACACGATCACTGTGGATTGGACGCCCGAACGGGTCAAGAAAGCGCAACTCGGCGGGAACGCCATGCATCAGAAATTTCCCCGCCAGATGCTCAAAGCCCGCTGCATCTCCGAGGGCATCCGCGCCGTGTATCCCGGCGTCTTATCTGGGCTGTACGCGCCGGAAGAAGTCCGAGAATTTACTACTCTGGCCGAAACCAGCGGCCCGAACCTGCCGCCTGAACCGGAACTCCCTGATGTCGATGATCTACTGGCCGAACTGGCGAAATGCGAAACAGTAGACGCTTGCCGCCTATGGCTGCCCGCTGCCCGGCAAGCGCTGCGCCTGCGGCCCGGCGACCCGCTGTACCTCCGCTTGACCGCCGAGGCTAAGGCGCGGGCGGAACACCTCATAGCCGCGCAACAGCCGGAACCCGCGACGGAACCCGCCGAAATGGATGCCGCAGAATGAGCCTGAAACTCTACGAGATCGCGGGCGAATACCGCGCGCTGCTGACGATAATGGACAGCAGCGATGAAGATGAAATTGACGAAGATAGCTTTCTGCTGGCGCTGGACGTACTGGAAACTGATTTCACTGCCAAGGCGACCAACATCGGCTGCCTGATCCGGGAGATGACGGCGGAATCCCAAGCCGTCGCGGAAACCGTCAAAAACCTGCACGACCGCAAACAACGACTGGACAAGCGCGCTAACTGGCTGCGGAACTACCTTCTTAACCAGATGCAGACCGCTGGCATCGCCAGCGCCAAAGACGCCCGCATCAGCGTCACCCTCAAGAACAACCCACCGTCGGTACACATCGAATCGCCGGAATCACTGCCGCTGAGCTATTGCCGGGTCATTCCCGCATTCCATCAGCCAGACAAGACGGCAATCAAAACCGCCCTCAAATCCGGCATCAATATTCCCGGCTGCTCCCTGATTCAAACCACTCGCCTGGACATTCAGTAATGCCCCGAAAGATCAAAGACCTTGCCGTAAAAACCGGCTCCTATACGAATCACGCCGGCGAAACCAAAGGCCGATATGAGAATGTCGGCAGCATTCTGCAAATGGATGATGGCTCAAAGATGATGCTGCTAAAACGCAGCTTCAACCCGGCTGGCGTCCCGTTCAGGGAGGGCAGTGACCAGATTGTGATTAGCCTGTTTGACCCGAAGGAGAAGGACGGCAGCGGCGGCTTTGTCCCGGCGAATCCAGCGCCGGCAGCGGCCCCGGCGAAAGTGGATTTCGACTCGGACATTCCCTTTTAAGGTTCTTTAAATCGCTATGCGCTTGCGTTATAATACAAAGGCTCCCGCAAAATCGGGAGCCGGGATTAGCACCCCGAAGCAACAGGCGCATAGCGCCCCATCTGCGAAACGGCGCATTTTTTGTGTCCGTTCGTCTATGGCGGGCTGTGTAGGGCAGTCGAAAGACTGGCCGGTTCCTGTTGCCGGTAGTGCTAACCCTTCACAGTCCGCCGCCTTCTGTTTAGCACCAGTAGCGGCGGTTCCGGTATTCAACAGGAACCTCGTTATGTCTGAACGCACCTGCAAAAAATGCGGCTTAACCAAGCCCGTATCTGATTTTTACCCACACCAATGCTACGAATGCAAAGAATGCTCAAAAAAGCGCATCAGGGAAAACCGCGCCGCTAATCTTGAGTATTACAAAGAGTTTGATAAAGCTCGCGCCAACCTCCCGCATCGGGTTGAAGCGAGAAATAATTATCAAAAAACTGAGCAAGGCCAAATAGCATCAAGCCGCGCCAAGCGTAGATATGTCCAGAAAAACCCGGCAAAACGAATGGCGCATACCCTGGTTTGGAGTGCGGTTCGCAACGGAACATTAACCCCGAAACCCTGTGAATCTTGCGGCGCATCCCCGGTACACGCCCACCATGATGACTACTCCCGTCCGCTAGACGTGCGCTGGCTGTGTCCGCCATGCCATGCCGCGCACCATAAAGCCGAGCGCCAAGCGCGCAAAGCTATCTCGCTATGAACCCGCGCCGCCATATTGACCTATTCAGCGGTATCGGCGGCTGGGAGCGCGGAATCCCCCGAATCGCCACCGGAATTCCAAACCGCGCGCCCCAGTTGAAAGCACTCGGCAACGCCATTGTCCCACAAGTCGCTTATGAAATTCTCAGACACCTAATATGAAACCTAACCAACACCGCCAGCAACTTATCCTTGACATGATCACCCTGACCGGACCCGTCACCGCTCACACCATTGCTGAGGCGCTAAGCCTGGAACCGAAAACCGTGGTTGCAGCGTGTGTGTGCCTGCAAAAAACCGGGCATCTACACAGTTGGCTACACCGTAGCCGGCCCCGGCGGATGGTCTGGAGCGTCACCCCGCCGCCGGTGGATATCGTGTGCTGTCGCAAAGTTTCCAAGGATGTCGGGATTGACGCCGAGGATTTGGCATGGATGCAGCGCTACCGGCAACAAGCCGCGCAACGACAACAACGAGGTCAATCGTGCAGCAAGGGAAATTGACGGGGTACACCATTGCGCCCGCTGGGTATCAGTGGGTGATGGGGAGGGTAGGATGCTGCTGACCATCTCCCAAGTCGCCGAACGCCTGCAATGCAGCCCATCACATATCCATAACCTAATCCGCGCCCGCTGGTATGCCGACGCCCGCCGCGTGTTGCCGCCCCGGTTACGGCCCTTGGCCGATGCGCGGTTTCCGAGGCCCCGCTATTTGTCCGCCAGTACCCGAATGCCGAGGATTGATGAGCGGGAGTTGCAAAAATGGTTGGAGGAGCAATGATGTACGAAGATATTAAGGAGCGAACAGACCCATGAGCAAATTCACCCTGAATCTACTGCAAATCATTTTGCATTCCATGATCAGCCTCATTTTGTTGGGCGTGTTGAAAAGCCCTTTTGAGCGTTGGGAGTTTTGGGCGATTATGGGTTTGGTGATTGTCATCAGGATGGTTGATGATTTTTATATCCGGGGCCAGCGAAAAGGAGAGTAATGGTGAGTAAGTTTCCGTGGGGAAGAATTATCGACACCTTCGTTTATGACTTTGATGGGACGGAGGTAACGATCATTAAGTTCTATCCGTGGGTTTATGAAAACGGACGCAATACGAAGAAGTTCGACCCTAAAACAGTCGAGTATCACTGCGAAGAGATCAATCAATCTGCCGATTCGCTTATCACCCTTCTGCTGACTTGGATGGTCGAGCATCAACTCGGACACAATCAAGGAGCCTTGATCCAAGGCATTGCGCGAATGCTGAAACTGTCGGATGCACTTTAAGGAGAATGAGATGAACTTAGACATTGGCCCGTTATGTCTTCGATGCTATTCCAAGGAAACAAACTCATGACCGATAAAGTTCTGTTTTCACACCTGCACAATGCACTTCAAAACTACTTCGGCGAGATCGAAGAATCAGGCCGATCCTTGTGCAAAGCATCCCTTAAATTTCCACTCCATACGGAATACATGATTGCTGAATTGAAAGCACTCAAGCATCGCGTGGAGTATATGATCACCGCACTGGAGAAACTTGAACATGACTGATTTTGAGTCTTAATCCCTTTTTAATCAGGGCTACGTTTTGAAGTGGTGTGTTGCAGGTAAAACGTGCGGCTCCCACTGGGCTGCACCTGGAGGCAAAAACCGGGGATTTCCCCGCGCTCAAATTCACGATAGGGGAGGTCGCGGGCAGGGAGTCGTTTGATGCTGGCATCGGTGAACATGAAAACAGCGTAGACCGTGCGGAAACTTTTTTCAGAAAATATCGAAAATAATGCTTGACACCGCACAGCATCCAGCCCCTTCGGGGCTTTTTTTACGCCCGCAGTACGAATGGTACGGCGACTGGAGCCTGGTCATTGGCAAATTCAAGGAAAAGGTCAGCCAAAAAGGCGAAACCTACCGCGTCCCCGGCTGGAGCCCCACGATCCCGAAACCGGCGAAATCCTGTCGGCGTCGGAAGCCCCCGACCCCATTGCCAACCTGATCCTGGCGATCCGCGAATGCCAGACCCGCGAGGAACTTGAGACCCATCGGGCCGCCGTCGCCGCCCTCAAGAACGGGCAAAAGAAGCGGGCGATTGACGCCTGGAAAGCCGTCGATGCCACGTTCCCCAAAGCCGATTAGTCCCTTCCCTCTCTCGCCACGGACGGCGCACCTTAAGGAATCCCCATGAAAACCCATCACGCCAAAACCTCCCACATCACCCAGGTCACCGTTGAACGCCGGGATGATCCCTTGCAGGCGCTGGGTCGGGCCGAACGCGATTTTATTCGCCGTCATCAGGCGGCGATGAAGCAACTCGACCGCTGGGATGTCGCCCGCGAGACGCGACCCCTAGCACCCCGGTGGATAGGCGCTTAGCGCCACTTGCGATACAGGCGTTTTTTTCATGCCTGCATTCTATAACAGCAGGAACTGGAAGCCACACGCCCTAAAGCCCTGTTCCACGATCAAGTCGTATCGTCTGAAACCGTGCTGGACTTCGCGTCCATGTTCAGTTTGTTGCAACGCAAAACCGGACAGCGGTTTAATCGCGCCTCGTTCCTCGCCTTTGCGCGGCGGCATGGCGTGGCCTGCCAACCGAACCCCTCGGTTTCTACCCGGACATGGGATGTCTTGGCGGTCGGGCGATATCGCCTGCAACATGATTTGTCCAGTCGCCTTCACTAATTGAATCAAGCCCGCTCCGCGCGGGCTTTTTAACGCCTGATTCATTGACAAAAACTATTTAACTGTGATAATTGACAGATAAATACTGTTGGTATTTTCATGAATTCAAAACAGCAAAAATTTGTTTATGAGTACCTCGTTGATCTGAACGGTACTCAGGCGGCGATTCGCGCCGGGTATCCAGCGAAAACAGCTCATGTGCAAGGCAGTCGCTTGTTAAGAAACGCTAAGGTGGCCGATGCCATTGCCCTGGCGCAGCAAGCCCGCAGCGCTCGGACCTTTATTACGCCAGACCGAACCCTGCAAGAACTGGCGATTTTAGGCTTTAGCGACCTGACGGATTTTGTCGAGTGGGACGGGAAAACCGTCACGCTGAAAAACAGCGCGGACTTAGACACAGTGAAGCGCCGGGCGATTGCCGAGATCAGTCAAACGAAGGATGGTGTGAGAATCAAGCTGCACGATAAAAAGGGCGCTCTAGATTCTATCGCGCGACATCTCGGCATGTTCAACGACAAAACCACCGTGGGATTGGACGCTTCGTTGACCGAGTTGCTCTCGCTGATGTCGGGCGGAAATCACGTTCTCAACCGGGTCAAAATTGATGATGCTGGATAAAGCGCGGGTGAACGAGACGCTGGCCGATCAAGGCTGGCGGCTGAATCATCTTTATCAGATCACTGATAAGGACGGGCAGAAAATCCCGTTTCAGATGAATTGGGCGCAACAGCAATTTTTCGATAACCTGCACACCAACAACCTGATCCTTAAAGCCCGCCAGCTCGGGTTCTCCACGTTCATCAATTTATTGCAACTGGATACTGCGCTGTTTGTCCCGAATACCGCGTGCGGCGTCATTGCCCACACCGAAGACGCGGCGAAAGAGTTGTTTCAGCGCAATATCAAATTTCCCTACGATCATTTACCGGACGCGGCAAAAAGGTTTGCGCCCACGCAGGCCGATAGCGCTCATCAATACCGATTTGCCAATGGCTCCAGCATCCGCGTGGCGACGTCGATGCGCAGCGGGACGATTCAGATTTTGCACGTCAGCGAGTTCGGTAAAATCTGCGCGCAATTCCCGATGCGGGCGCGAGAGATTGTCACCGGCTCACTGGAAACCGTCGGTCAGGGCAATATTGTCGTCATCGAAAGCACCGCTGAGGGCAACGAAGGCTATTTTCATGACTACTGCCAGACCGCCAAAGCGCTGGCCGACAGTCGGAAAAAACTGGCGCGGGCCGATTACCGCTTTTTCTTTTTTCCATGGTGGAAAGAACCCACCTACCGGCTAACCGGTTCGGTGGTCATCGATGATCATCTCCAGCGGTATTTTGAGCGGATTGAATCGGACATCGGCCAAACGCTTGATGCCGGTCAACGCAAATGGTACGCCGCTAAGCGCGAACGACTGGGCGAGGATGTGTTTCGGGAATATCCGAGTACGCCGGAAGAGGCGTTTTGGGTCTCGACCGAGGGCAGCTACTACGCCCAACAGTTAGCGCGGGCACGGAAAGAGGGCCGGATTGGCCGGGTGCCGCTGGATAGCCGCGCCCCGTTGAATACGTTTTGGGATATTGGCATTGATGACGCCACCGCCATTTGGCTCCATCAGGAAGTGGGCAGTCAGCATCGGTTTGTGGGCTACATCGAAGGGAGCGGCGAGCCGTTGCAATATTACGTCAATCGAGTCCGGGAATATGCCGGGAACGTGGTGATGGGAACGCATTATCTGCCGCACGACGCCGCCAAGCGCGACCCGAAAGACGGCAAGACTTACCAGCAAATCGCTGAAAGCCTGGGACTGCGCCCGATCAAGATTGTCCAGACGCCCGACCTATTGTCCGGGATTCAGGCGACCCGCGATCTCTTATCAGCGGCGTACTTTGATGAAGAGCAGTGCGCCGTGGGCTTGAAACGACTGCAAGGCTATCGAAAAGATTGGAATGAACGGATGGGCTGTTTTGCCGACCGCCCTCGGCATGACGACAACTCCCACGGTGCCGACGCCCTACGCCAATGGGCGCAAGGATACCGAGCGAAAGCGCCCCTGAGAAATACGTCCACGCGCCCACTGGTCTATGACACCGTGGCGGGATATTAAGATGCGCGACCTCACTCCGACTGAATCCCCGGCTGAATCGCACTTGCAAGCGCGCCTGGATGCATTGGGCGCGAGCTTGCGCCGGAAGGCGGAAGCGCAGATTGGCGCGCGCCGCGAAATTGAAGACCGCTGGATTGAGGACTTACGGCAATACCACGGGCGGTATACCGAAGACACGGAAACCCGGCTGGCGAAAGACCGGACGGGATCGAGTCGCATTTTCGTCAACTTGACTCGTCCGAAATGTGATGCGCTGGAAGCGCGACTCAGTGAGATGCTGTTTCCCTCCGATGACCGCAACTGGGCGATTCAGCCGACGCCTTCGCCGGAACTGGCCGGAATTCCGACCGAGGCTACGCAGGCGGTGCAGCAGCAAGCGAAGGTCGCGGCGGACGCCATGCAGCGGGCGATTGATGATCAGTTAACGGAGACGGATTACGGCGAACGCGCCAAGCAGGCGATTCATGACGCCGTGATGTTCGGCACCGGGATACTCAAAGGGCCGGTGATCAGCAGCAAGACCCAAAAGCAGTGGGCGGAATCCGCGCCGGGCGTGCAGATATTGCAAATAAACGCGCGCACGGAGCCACTCGTCGAGGTCGTTAGCCCTTGGGACTTTTTCCCGGACATGAGCGCGCAGCGGCTCGCCGAAGCGGAGTTTATCTTTGAGCGGCGCTATGTGACCCGTCGCCAACTCCGGCAACTGGCGCAACGCCCGCGCTATCGGGCGGACGCCATTCGAGCGACGCTGCAAGACGAGCCACGCTGGGGAGCGCGCAATGACTGGCATCGCCAGCAGTTGCGCGACGTGACCGGTATTGGGCAGTCGATGGACGAGACGCAATATGAGTGGTGGGAATATCACGGCCCCATTGACCGGCTGGACGCGGAAGCGCTGGGGATTGACATGCCCGATGACCCGTTGATTGGGCTGGAAGTGATCATTGAGTTCGTCGGGGATCGGGTGATTCGCGCCGAGCTGCATCCGCTGGACACTCAAGACCCGCTGTATAGCGTGTTCGCGCTCATGCCGGATGAATCGACGCTGTTTGGCTATGGCATTCCTTACTTGTTGCGCGCTCCGCAAGCGGCGATCAACGCCGCATGGCGGATGATGCTGGACAACGCGGCGCTCAGCGTCGGGCCGCAAATCGTCATCAATCAGGACGTGCTGAAACCCGCCGATGGGGTTTATCAACTGTCACCGCGCAAGGTCTGGCTGCTCAATGACTATACTCGGTCGGTCAATGAGGCGTTTGCCGCGTTTGCCGTCAACAGTTATCAGCCCGAACTCATGGCGATTTTTGAGACCGCCCGGCGACTCATCGAACAAGAGAGCAACATCCCCGATTTGATGCAGGGCGATTTGGGCAGTACGCCCCAACAAACCGCGTCCGGCCTGAGTATGGCGATGAACGCCGCCAATACCGTATTGCGCCGGCTGGTCAAACGCTGGGATGATGAAATCACCAAGACCCTGTTACGGCGTTTTTACGACTACAACATGCAGTACGCCGGAGACCCCAGCATCAAGGGCGACTTCGAAGTGGACGCACGGGGTAGTTCGGCGTTGATGGTCAAGGAAACCCAGAGCCAGGCGTTGATGCAACTGATCCAGTTGGCGCAAAGCCCAATCCTGGCCCCGCTCACCAAGTTCAGCGCCCTGTATCGCAAGACCGTGGAGACGCTCCGACTTTCACCTGATGAACTGGTCTATACCGATGATGAACTGGCGGCGCAACAGCAACAATCCGCCGCGAGTCCCGACCCGGCGCTGATGGCCCAACAGCAACAGGCGCAGTTGGATCAGCAATCCAAGCAGGTCGATTATCAGATGCACCAAGAGGATTTGGCGATGCAGGAGCGGATGAAAAATGCGGAGTTGCAGGACAAGGCGGCAGATCGACAACTGGAATTGATGAAAGAACAGATGAAGGCGGAACAACTGGACACCGAGGCGCGCTTGAAAGTGGCGCTAGGGAGTGGACTGTGATCGACCCCGATTCTGACACCTGGCGCACTGTTCACGCGGCGCTGACCGCCAGCGAAACGCGCTTGCTCAACGTCCTTCGGCGTCCGAACGTGGACGCGCTGGACACTCAATTTATCCGCGGCCAACTGGCGGCGCTGGCGGAAGTTCGCCTACTGGCCGCGCCGAACCCAGAAGTGGCGATACCGACTATTGAGGGATATTTGTGACTATCACTAACGAACAAGACGCTATTCCCACTGAGGATCAGGCCATTGACGCCAATGCCGGGTATGCCGACGATAATGAGTTGGTAATCGAACCGGAAGAACCGGACGCATCGGAGTCGGTAGAAACGGAGGCTGATGCGGATGCGGAGTCAGACCCCGAAAAAGAAGCCGCGCCCGACTGGGAAGCCCGGTTTCGGGCGCTGGAATCGCAACTGGCGGAAGCGCGCGCTCAACCGACTGTCCCTGTTTCCGCCCCTCCGGCGGAGCCGGACCCGTTTGAGCAATTTCGGACGGACTACCCCGATATTGCCGACCCGATTGCCAAGCTGTTGGAGCGCCAGCAGCAGCAGTTTGGGACGGCGCTGGCCGAAGTGCGCGCGACCGCCTTTGAGGAGTCGATGGACGCGGCCCGACCGGACTGGCGGACGTTGCGCCAAGACCGGGAGTTTGCGACGTGGATTCAGGCCCACCCGGAGCAGCAACAGGCCGCGCAACAGCCGGGCGTGCGGGCGGCGCTGGGCGTCATCAAGGCGTATGACGAGCATCGTAACGCCGCGAAAGTGCAAGCCCAGCGGGAAACCCGGTTGAAGAACGCGCAGGCCACGCCCGCCAAAGGCAGCCGCGCCCCGTCGCTCTCCGATGCGCTGGACGGTTGGGCGGCGAATTAGTTTTTGGATGTTCAAGGTTGGACTGTCGGGAGACAGCCCGTTTTTTTAAGGTGTGCCTGACCCGGTTCAGGTTCGCAACGAACCGGGAAGGGTTCTGCCCACGTCGAGAGACGTTAGGAGAAGATCATGGCTGTGACGACGTACGGCGATATTAGCCAACGAACCGCCAACTGGGCGGCCAAAGAGATGTTGAAACACGCGGAACCCGTCTTGGTGCTGGGCAAGTTCGGCCAGATCAAGCCGATTCCTCCCAACAAGGCTGAACAAGTCAAGTTTCGGCGGCCCGTGCCGTTCGCAACCGCGACCACAGCACTCACCGAAGGCGTGACCCCGGTCGCCCACAAGATCACCTACGAGGATGTGTCCGTGATCATCCAGCAGTACGGCGATATTGTGGAGATCACCGATAAAATCGCCGACCTGGCCGAAGACCCGGTGCTGTCCGATGTCATCATGCTGGCCGGGGAACAAGCGGCGGCCACGCTGGAAGAACTGTTGTGGGGTGTCGTGAAAGCAGGAACCAACAAGTTCTATGCCAACGGCAGTGCGCGGACGGATGTCAACACGATTGTGACCCTGAACAAGCAGCACGCCATCATTCGGAGTTTGCGCACTAACCGCGCCATGCCGGTCACGCAAATCCTGGATGGCAGTAGCAACACGCTGACCCGACCAATTGAAGGCGGCTATATCGCGTTCGCCCATACCGATCTGGAACATGACCTGCGGGGACTGACCGGCTTTGTCCCGGTCGCCCAGTACGGCAGCCGCAAACCGCTCTGCAACGAAGAGCTCGGTAGTATTGAAAACGTGCGCTACATCCTCAGTCCGGTCCTGGAACCCTACGCTGATGGCGGCGGGGATAAGGGCAGCATGAAGTCCAGCGCAGGCACCAAAGCTGATGTGTATCCCATCGTTTACGTGACCCGTGACTACTACGCCGTCTGCCCGCTGGCCGGCAAGGGTGCGGTCAAGCCGATGGTTCTTAATCCGGGAGTTCCATCAAAATCTGATCCGCTGGGCCAGCGCGGCTATGTCGGCTGGAAAACGTGGTGGGCCGGAACCATCCTCAACGAAAGCTGGGGCGCGGTCTTGGAAGTCGCGGTGACGGCGCTGTAATCCTTTTCGCCCTCTCCTGACGGGGAGGGCTTGCTATTAGGAGATTCTCATGGGTACTTATGCAGATATTGAACATGCTGATTTGCGCCAAGCGATTGCCAACCGCGCCTACAGCAAGGGGGTGATTGCCATTGACGGCACCAACGCGGAAAACGTGCAGACCTCGGCGGCGGTGGATTATTCGATCAACGGCGTCATGTACCAGTTGGCGATTACCGCCGAAATTGACGTGTCGGGGCTGGGGGTGCTGACTGAGAAAGGCGCGACCACCACGATGACCGCGCAGGCCACGGCCACCGACCGGATTTATTTGTTGGTGCTGAACACCTCCGCGGCGATCAAGGTGGTACAAGGCGTAGCGGTCGCGACCGGCGCGACGTGTTATTGCCCGAGGGTTCCGCCGAATCATTGCGCGTTTGCCGCCGTGAAAGTCGCGAACGCCAGCGGTAGCGCGTTTACCTTCGGTACGACCTCGCTGGCCACCTCCGGCGTCACGGATACGTACTTTGACCTGACGATGGCCCCGGCAACGCTGTGAGCCTGACCAAGACCGTCAATGAACTGCCGGTGATTCCGCTGGCGGTTCAGGTCAATCCCAAGGATGCTCTGGACGCCGCGCCGAAAGTGCGCATTCGCATTCACAAGACCGGCGACAAGAACGAACAGAAGCAGGTCTATGTCGGCGTCAACGGCGTCGGCTACCTGATCAAGCGCGGCGAAGATGTCGATGTGCCCGAGCCGGTCATGCGGGTGCTGGAGGATGCCGTGCAGACCGTCTACGACTACGACGATGAGAAAGGGATGCTGGTCAAACGCGATGCGCTGGCCTATCCCTTCACCCGAGTGAGCTAAAAAATCCATGGCGATCAAGGCGCTGGAATTGATCGAAGCGATCCGCTGGCGGCTTGATGACCTCGGCGGCGATACCGGAACCGTGCCGAATGGCTATTACGCCTACTGGCAATTCGATGACTCCGGGTGCCTGTGGAAGAACCGCGAACTGATGCTGTACCTCGCGCAAACCGTGCGGGAGATCAACGCCCGTGCGCCGATCAAGGATAGTGCGTATCGAACGCTGTCGCTATCTCCCGGCGTGCGTTTGTATGAATTGGATGAGGATATTCTGCGCGTCGTCACCGTAACCCGTGCTTCGGATGGCAACCCGTTGATCAAGACCACCGTGCCAGAGATGGAACAGGCGACCGCCTGGCATCGCCATCAGCGGGAAGTGCTGGCGCTGGATTGGCGGACAGAAACCGGCTGGCCGACCCATTACCTCTTGGATGAACAGCAGGGACACCTCAGCGTCTACCCGGCCCCGGTCGTGGATTTTGTCGATACCTTGCACCTCACGGCCTGGATCGGCTACCCGGCCCCGCCGACCTGGACACAACTGAGTCAGGATGCCACGCCCAGTCGAACCCTGGACGGGATTCCCGATGACCTGGATGAAGCGCTGATCGCCGGGGTGTGCGCGCGGGCTTATCGCAAGCGGGACGCCGATACCGTCAATGACGCCCTGGTGAAACGCTACGAAGCGGAGTTCACGGCGCTCATCGGCCCGGCGCTCAGTCAGCGGCAACTGGGCACCGAAGCGCGGTGGACGGGGATGCCACTGACCGTTGAACCGAATACCTATTATGCAAGGTAGAGACGATCATGGCATTGACCCCTTCGCAGTTAGTCGCTGAATTAGATCAGGCGAAAGCAGGGTTTGAGAAAGTGGTATCGCCCAAGTCGGTTCCGGTCGATTCGTTTGGCAATCAGTGGACCGGAAAAGGAATGGGCGCGCGTGAGGTGGTAGGCAATCCGCGCACGATGCCCGCACCCCCTTCGCCGAACAGTGGGACATCCGCCATTCGAGCGATCCCGGCGGCTGGGGCGGCTGGGGCGGGAGGATCGTTAGGTGCATCGCTGTTGGGCGCGGCGACATCCCCTGTGGCGCTGGGCGCAGCCGGGGTAGCGGGCGCGCTGTATCCGACAAAAATGGGGGATGGCACGATCAATACCCCGGAAGCGAAGAAAATCATGGCGGAAAACGCCGCGCTTCGCGCGAACCAGCCGATCCAGGCGCGCATTGACGCGCTCAATATGTTGCCGTTGTCGCCTCCATCCAAGGGCGCAACGCCGCCTGCCTCCTCCCTTCTGAGCGGAGTTCCTTTGTCCAAGTCCGGCGCGCCCATCGGTGATTCCGCGCTGGGGGCGACCGACATTCCGAGCGTGACCGCCCCGCTGGCGGGCCAGCCCGCCGCACTCCCGCCGAAACCCTCTTTACTGGGCGCGGCAAACTATCCGAACGACAACTCGATTTCCAATCTAGGAGATCGCGTAGCCGCGCAAGACCTGGCGAATCGGACCCAAGGAGTACTCCGCGCGACGCAAGGCTATCAACCCATCAGCGACGCGGGCAGTGGCGGAACAATGGTCCGTCAGCAAGGCGCAACCACCGACTACCAGCACCCGAAAGGATCGATGACCTTTCAAGGTGGGGCGATGGGTGTTCCAGGTCGCCAAGGCGGCGGAACGCTCTCGTTCGTGGGAGGCAGAACCCCGGAAGAACAGGCGGGCATTGATGAGCGGGTCGCCAGCATCAACCGCCAAACGGAGGCGCTGCGCCAACATAACATCGACACGGGGCGCTCCTATGCGCCGGGGTCGTTTGCAGCGCCAGCCGCTGAACCCGTCAATCTGTTTGCCCGGCCTGGCGATGGGTTTGGCGACAGTCAGATGCGCCAAGCGAAATTCGAGAGCTTACTCAGTGACGCGGGTAAGCGGGGACTGGGCAAGAACCAGCGAAAAGCGATGGTGGAGTCGGCGCAAGCGCTGCTCTCTCCAGGGATGGGCGCGGCGGAGTTGCAAGGCAAGCAACAGGCGTCCCGCGACAGCCTGTTGGGCCAGATCACGCAAGCCGGAGCCACGCAGAACGCAGCGCAACTGTCCGCCCAGCAGAAAATGCAGGAAGCGCGGGAACGGTTGGGTTTGGATGCGCAAAAAACCCAGCAAGACTATGCGCTCAATGCACTCAAGACCTTCCAAGGCATGGGCGAAGCGCAGCAACAGCAGGCTAAAGCCGAACTCTACAACGCTTATCAAACGGCGGTGTTGCAGGGCGATCAGGCCAAGGCCGCGCAACTGCAACCGTTGATGGATTATCTCTACCCACAAAAGCAGCAGAACGATACGCTCGCGGCGCTGATACAAAAAACGCCACAGTAAATTCGCAACGACCGTCGTGAGGACGGATAGGAACGATCATGGCCCAATGGTGGGAAACGCCCGCACCTTCTCTGAATCCTCCTGATCCGGTCCCACATCCGGCATCTAACGGCCTTGACGACCTCGCGCCCATGATGCCCGGCGCGCAAGACAATCCCTATCTGCGTTCCGCGCTCAGCGCCTATCAACAAATGCGCGATCAGTCGCGGGCCCTGCTGGCCGCGCCCGTTCCTGCGTCGGCTGCGCCCCCCGTCGAGCCGCCGAAACCCGAAGAGGGATGGATTTCTAAAATCGGTGGTACGATCCTCACGCCGATAGCCGAAACCCTGACCCAGTTAGGCCCGGCGCTGTACAACGTCGCGGATGCCGCCACCGGCGGCTATTTGGACGAAGGGCGGCGTCGTCTGCAAGCGGGCGCACAAAACCTGCTGGGTGATGATGTGCGCTGGCAGGACATTCCCACGATGGCCGGAGGCGCGGCGCACAACAAAGCGTTGCTCATGCCTTACGAATCCGCCGGACTTCAAGCCGGTCGTCAGCAACTCAGCCAGGCGCAAGGCGTCGGCGAAAGCCTCAAGACCGTCGCCACGAATCCCTACCTGCTGACCGGGATGGTTGCCGAATCGCTGCCGTGGATGATCGGCATTGCCGGACCGGCCAAAGCCGCTGCGACGGCGGCATTTGAAGGGGCGCTTGCCAAGGGCGCTACGCAGGCGGTCGCGGAAGCCGCTGCCAAGACCGCAGCGACACGGGCCAGTATCGCCGGAAACTTTGCCATTTCGGGTGGCACGTCGGGGCTATCCGCACAAGAGCGGATTTACGGGATGAGCGAGGCGGAACTGGCGAACAGTCCCGCCTATCAGCAGTTGCGTCAGCAAGGGTTCGATCATCGGGCCGCACAAGAAGCCTTGGCGCGATCAGCGAACGTGAAAACGACGGCAGTAGCGGGCACTTTAGGCGCGGGCGCAACGGCGTTGCTGGGTGGCGGGCTAGAGTCGCAAATCGCCCAACGGCTGGCTGGCGTGGCCGGACCTTCGCAAGGTGTGGTCAAAAATATCCTCGGCGGCGCAGCGCGGGAAAGCGGGGAGGAATATCTGCAATCCGGCGGCGAGCGCCTGGGCGAAAACGTGGGATTGCAAGCCGTAAATCCGACGACTCCGTTGTTGAATCACGTCTTTGAGGATGCTGCGGTCGGCGCACTGGTCGGGGCGGTGGCTGGCGGGACCTTCGGCGCATTGGGCGATACGGACCGTACCCGGCAAGGCCGTGCGGGACAAGACGCCACTCACCGCGCCGACTTAGCCCGGCTGGCCCTGGCGCACCTTGATGAACCGCGCCTGGCGGCAGCGGCGGAACAGGCGCGGAAAGCCCTGGCCGACAATCCCAAAATGCCCGCCCGGCAACGGCAAGCCCTCGAATCGGCCATAGGTCATCTGGATACCGACTTGCAAGGCCGCGCCAATGGCGAAGGCTTGCGGCAAGTGCTGGCTGATCCGGCGCAACTCCAGACCCTGCGGGGACAAGCGACCTTGGCCGGGATGGCCGATGACGCCCGCGTGGGGCAACTCAGTGACGAGGAACTGCTGACGGCGGCGGAACAGGCCGTGCAGATGGCGCAAACGCCCGCGCTCGGTCAAGGTCTGCAACAGCAATTTACCGAAGTCGCCCAGGCGTATGCCGGACACCTCAAGGCCCGGCAACAACTGGCGAATCTGGATGCGGCGCTGCAAGCCGATCCGACGATTGCGCCCTCGTTAGCCGCTCGGATTACCCAAGCTGCGACCGGGCAACCGAAAAAAGGCATCACGCCCGAATACAGCCGCGCCAGTCTGGACGATACCGAACTGACCCGTCACTTGACGGCAGCGGAACGGTTACTCGGTCAGCACGGCGGACGGTTGAATGAAGATCAACGCGCCAGCCTGACGGAAGCCCGGGCGGCGCTACAGGCTGAGCGTGAGCAGCGGGCGGCAAACCCCGACTGGCAGGCCCGCAACGCCCAAATCATGCAGGCCAATGACCCGCGTGAAGTGCGCTTACGCCAGGCGTTTGCCAAGAATCCCGAAAAGACCGTCGCCCGCTTAACGGCGAACGATGCGCCGTTGATCGACACGCTGATTCAGTCCTTTGAAAGTCGGGCGCAAAACTACGCCCAGACCGGCTACCCGATCCCGGAATCCATCACCCGCCCACTCAACCTGTTGCAGGCGCGCAAGACCGCACTGGAAACGGACGCGACTCAGAAGCAGCAGGCGGCGGAAGCGAAACGGCAAGCGGACTATCTCCGTCAGCAGAAGTCGCCCGTTCCCACCTTGGCGGACGCGCTGGACTTGACGCCGACGAACGCCGATCCGCTGGGCGACTGGCTCCAGCAACGCGCCGACATTGCCGACGAACAAGGACAAATGCTCAAGCGGGCGATAGCGGCTTTGCAATCTCCGCCCACCAACCCGGAACAACAACGCCGGGCGGAAGAAGGCCGACGCTTGATCGCGGCCCGACTGGAAGGCGAGTTATTGCAGCAGGGGATTGAGGAACAAGCCGCACGGGCGCAAGCGCAAGCCGCCGTCGATGACTGGATTGGTTCGGGTGGGCAGTCCGGTCAGAGCCGGGTCATCGGGCAACTGGGGCAACCGCTGGGCGATCCACGGGTTCAGCAGGGACGGCAAGAACTCTCCCGGCTGTTAGGACCGGCCCCGGCCCCGCAAACCGCGCCGGTCGCTCCCGCGTCTCAACCGCAATCGCTGGCCGATTTCCTCACCCGTGACAGCACGGCGGGCAACGTGCCGCCCGCGCCGACTCGCGCCGAAGGCCCCATCGCTACTCCGGCCACGCCCGCTCCACGTCCAAAGCGGACGCAGGACGAGATCAAGGCGATGCAGGGGAAAAGACCGGCAACGCCAGCGCCTAAAGAACCCTGGCAGATGACGCAGGCCGAATTCCTGGCCGAGGTCGCCGCACAAAGCCGCCAGAGGCAAGCAGCGCTTTATGCCGAGGGTCTACAGATTTTAGAAGACCTCAAGCATCGCATGACCCCTCAACAGCGTCAGTCCTTACAAAAGCGCTACCAGCAAGTGGCGGACGCTCACAATCTGGACGTGAATACAAGCGGCTTCACAGAAGACGAAATTCGTATTCATCAAGAGTGGATTCAAGGCGCATTAAATAGGGGGAAGCCGGTTCCTGCCGAAGTGCTGGCGGATTATCCCCACTTGCAAGCGGCTTCAAAGACATCCGCCCCGACCCCATCGTCGGCCCCTCAACCTCAATCGGAGACCGCTCGTGAAAAAGGGCAAACCGAAACCCCAACCGAAACCGTGCTGAACCCGCCGTCCGCGCCGGAGGCTCCGGCTAAAGGCGCGGAAGCGAAGAAAGAACCGGAGGTGCCATCCTCAACACCGGTTGCGGACTCCGACCCCTTTGCCGCCGCGACTCGAGAGATCGACCTGTCACCGGAGACGTTGACGGGCTACCGCAACACGGCGGGCTGGGCGGAACGCGGCGGGCGCTTGCTACGGGATGAGTCCGGGCAGGTCACGGGGCGCACGAAATGGCTGCCCCGCAGTGAATGGTGGGCGGCGTACAAAGCGTCGGGCAAGGGTACGCTGTCCGAAACGGCGGCGAAAGCCGCACTCCAGGCCGCCCTCGACGGCCAGCCGCTGACGGCAAAACAACAGGCGCTGCTGGAATTCCTCGCAGACTACGAGGCCGCGAACCAGCAACGCAACGCGGAATCTCAATGGATCGAAGATCAACTCAGCACCGAGGAACAGGCGCTGCTGGATCGGTTGGAGACCGCCTTAGCTGAGCATCCGGCGTTTGGCCGCGATAGACTGGCGGAGTTTCTGGAACGAATCTCTCAAAAATACGAATCTATCACCCCAGCGCAGTTTGGCCGGGCGCTGATTAAATCCTATGAGGCGAAACTGCATGAACTCCAACAAGCCGAATCCGGGGGACGAACTGAACGCACTGCTGGACGAACTGAATCAACTGCCGAAGGAGCGCCAGGCCCTGCTGGTGAAGGCGCTGGCCTTGCGCTTGGCGAAACACCCCTCCTCACCGACTACACCCTCGCCGAACTCGACGCCGAAAACGCCCGCGTCCAAGCCGCAATAGAGCAGCAGCGCCAGGCGGACGCTGCCGCCGAAGCGAAGCGCCAAGCGGATCGGGAGGTCGGTGGATTTACCCTGACCGGATCGAATCGCCCGGCGGATGTGGCGATGAGTCAGGGACAGACGAGCCTGCTGGACACGATGGACGGGAAGACCGGCAACGACTCCGCCGCCAAGAAGGAAGCCGCTCTCGCCACGCCAGAGGAAGCCGCGCCGGAAGGGGCATCTGCAGAAGCGCAGCAACGTGCGGCCACCCAAAAGGACATTCCGGCGGCGCCGCAAGGTTCGCCAGCGAACTACGCCGATGTTAACGCGCTTCGTCAAGCGCGCAAAGACGGCCAGATCGACACGCCCGCCCTGATCAAAGGCATGGCGCAACAGGTGGTGAGCGGAGCAATTCCCATCGGGAAACTCTTCGGCAACCTGCAAGCGTTCGATGATTGGAGCGAAGGCGATGTCGCCATGGCGCTGCGCGAGGCCGGGATGGCGCCAGATCAACTCGCCGCATTGGGGTATGCGGCAGAGGCCCGCCGTCCTGCGCCGAAAGGCTCCCAAAAGTTTGCCGCCGCGTCCACCCCCGCCGCCGTCACGAACTCCCTCCAATCGCTGACCGGAGACCGGCTGGTTCAAGACCTGATTGACGCCGGGACGTTGCGCGTGGTCGCCCGACAAGCGCAGTTGCCTGCGTCTATCGTGATTCCCGCCGGGCAGCGGGTGGCCGGGGCGGTCGATCCTGAGACCGGCCAGGTCTATCTGATCGCCGAGAACATCGCCCCGGATGAAATCGCCGGGTTCCTCACGCATGAAGTGGGCGTTCATCAAGCGCAGTTGGGATTGAATCAACCCAAGTCGCGGGCGTTGCGGCTGGCCCATGCCCTGACCCGCCTGGTGGGCGCGCGGCAGATTCTGGGCGAACCCTCGTTCAACGACGCGCTGGCCCAGTTGCAACGGATGCGGGCTACCTCGAAGCCGGTGCAAGCGGCGTATGCCGCCGCGCAACAGGCCATGGGGCATCTGAACCAGAATCCGGCCTTGTTGCACGAGGAGGCGCTGGCGTACCTCGTTCAGAACCATCCGAAAACGAGTCTGGCCCAGCAGATCATCGCCGCCGTGCGGGCGTTCCTCTACAAGGCCGGGTTGAAGATCAACCTCACCGAGAACGACTTGCAAGCCCTGGCGGTAGCGGCGTTACGCGGCAGGGCCGGAACGAAACCGGCATCGTCTGCGCGGGAGGTTGCTCTGCAACGCGCTGCCCAAGCGCAGCAAGACCTGGAGGCGGCGCGGCAGTATGCCGACGTGGTGGCGCGCTACACGAACCCGGATGGCAGCAAGAAAGCCGGCTGGATGAAAGCGCCGAATGGCGAGCCGACGAAGTTGACGGAACGGCAATGGGTGCAGGTGCGTACCGAGAACTTCAAGCAGTGGTTTGGGGATTGGGAGAATGACCCGGAAAACTCGTCCAAAGTCATCGACGACAATGGCGAGCCACGGGTGGTGTATCACGGGACGGGTGCTAGCAGTTTTTCAATATTTGATACCAACAAACAGCGTGCGTTGCTCAATCGAAAATTTCAGGGGGATGGTTTTGCGTTTACTGATATGCCCATCGTGGCTGAAGAATATGCAACCGCCAACAGGAACCAAACAGTTTCCCGCGATGCGTTTTTGGGAGGCATCCGATCCCGTTATCCCCTGCTTTACCCGTTTGCCAGGACGCTCATTGATCAAGGTTACGAATCCGCGTGGGAACAGCCAGAACGCATCATTCAGTTAGCAAACCGCTATGGGATTGACGCCAATGATATTGGTGATTTGGCTGAGTATGTCGAAGGGTCAGCCACGGCGCGAAACGAGGCGGGGCATCTATTTGGGGGTGTGCAGCCGATGCCGGAATGGGTGCATGATACTGCCGCCCGATTGGGTATTGATACGCCCAGTCCAAACCTGATCCCCGTTTTTCTATCACTCAAGAACCCCTTGGTGACTAACAATCAAGGGAAAGCTCGCCATGCAAAAGCCAAGGGGTCTGACGGGCTAATCTACAGCGGTGAAGGCACGGTACGCGGATACCCTGAATATATCGTCTTCTCCCCCACTCAAATCAAATCCGCCATTGGCAACACCGGGGCGTTCTCCCCGGGCAACGCCGACATCCGCTTTGCCTACTCGCTCGGTCAAGCCGAACCGAACCTGACCGCTGAGGAGGTCTTGCAGCGGATTGAGGCGGGCGGCGAAGTGACGGCGGAGGAGTTCGCCCTGCTGCAAGCCTATCTGTCGGGAGCGAGTCGGGCGGTTCCGGCGACCGGCGTGGACGCGCCCAGCTTCAAGAACTGGTTTGGCGCGTCCAAGATCAAAGGCAAAACCGGGCAACCGCTCAAAATGTACCACGGCACGGCGACCGATTTTACCGTGTTCGAGGCCGCCACGTCCGGAGCCAGCACGCAACACCCGACGGCGGCGCTGGGGTTCTTCTTCACCAATGACCGAGCCCATGCTGCCGAGAAGTACGGGGACCGGGTGATGGAGGTCTACCTGGCGATTGAGAAGCCCTATGTCATGACGGATGCCGATTTGCGCCAGATCGAGTCGCGTGAGGATGCGCTGGCGTTTCGCCGGAAGCTGGAAGCGCAAGGCTATGATGGGGTGGCGTTACCGGCGGAAACAAAGACCCGCTATGTGGTGGCCTTCCGCCCGGATCAGATCAAGTTCACGACCAACGAGACCTATACGCGGGGCGAGAACGATATTCGGTTTGCTAAAACCAGCGAACGCGCCATGACTACTGGAATCCTCAGTAAAGATTACAAATCTGCCTTCAGTTGGGAAAGAAATGATGACGGATCATTTAGGGTTGATTACTTGGAATCTGATAGCGAAATTGCAAGAAAACGCAATACAAAACTTGGATGGGCGAAATTTTCAAAAAACGGAGAGCTAATAGCGACTGGAACGGATTGGTTATCAAAACCTTCGCGCAATAGTCTTGATCTGGCGCAAATAGAAGTCAACCATTTAGTTAATATATGGAAGTCTCCGTTAAAAAGCTTCTATTTTAGATTTGGCGATTTGCCAAAAGATTTGAAATCAAAACATGCCATATCAGGTAAAAAAGAAAAAGGGGTGTCTGTCTATACCGCAACCCCGAATGTGTGGGGGATTTATGCGTTGGATGATAGTATTAAATTCCCGTTTTATGGAATGGCGTTATTAGACAGACCGGCCTATGAAATTTCAGGGAAAGTTGTCGGGTATGGGGCAGATGGAGAACCCTTGCTGAAGGATGCGAAAATAGTTAGAGAGATTGGGATAAAAGAAATAAAGAGCTTGATGCGGATACAAGAAGATAATACCAACAAGATATCCGATACGCGCTTCGCCATTGCCACCCCCAATCCTCGCCCCTTGACCCCGGCACAGCAGGCGGCGATGGACAAGATCGGGCGGCGGGAACCGCAAGGCTGGGGAGTGCGCTTCGCCGGGCTGCGCGATCGCATCGGGCTGAAGCTGCGCCAGGCCATCGCCGATCATCACGCGGCGCTGCTGGACTTGGATCGGCAAGCCTACGGCGAGGGCGTAGTCGAGAACCAGACCGCCGCCGCCAGTTGGGTCAAGGCGCGGTTGTCGAGGTCGGTGGACGGGCCGATGCATTTGCTGCTGCACGAATCTGGGCTGAGAATGGACGCCGATGGAGCGCTGGACGTGTTGCCGACGGTCAAGGGGCTGCAAAAAGTCCTCGCACCACTGGGTACGGAAGTCGATGACTTCCTGAAGTGGGTGGCGGGAAACCGCGCAGAACGACTGATGCAGGAAGGCCGGGAAAATCTCTTTACGCCGACCGACATTACCGCGCTCAAGACCCTCAACCAAGGCACGATGGCCGATGGGCGCAACCGGGCGACGGTCTACGCCAGTGTCCTCAAGGACTTCGTGGCCCTGCAAAAATCGGTCATGGATATTGCGGAACAGTCCGGGCTGATCGACGGCAACGAGCGCCACGTCTGGGAACATGATTTCTACGTACCGTTCTACCGCCTGGCCGAAGACACCCAGGACGTGCGTTCGATCAACGCCGGGGATGGCCTGGTGCGGCAAGAGGCGTTCAAGAAGCTCAAGGGCGGCAAGGATCGACTGAACGACTTGCTGGAAAACACCGTGATGAACTGGCAGCATTTGCTGTCGGCCAGCTTGAAGAACAACGCGGCCCGCCAGGCGCTGACCAATGCCCAGCGGGTGCGCTATGACGGCATCCCCGTGGCGGAACCCATCAACCCGGCCAAGGAATCGACGAAAGGCGCAGTCTACTATCGCCAGAACGGCCAACCGCAGTGGTTCCGAGTCAATGACCCGCTGGTGCTAGAGGCGATCACCGCCCTGGATTTTAACGGCTTGAAAGGGCCGGTGATGAGCCTCCTGCGCAAGGCGAGGCACTTGCTGACGCGCACCACCACCATCAGCCCGGCGTTCAAGGTCGCCAACCTGTTGCGCGATACCGTCCAGACCCTGGCGGTCTCGCAGGCCAGCGCGAAAACCGGCGGATTGGGGAACATCGTTCAGGGCTGGAAGAACTACGCTGCTGACAGTGCGATTCGCCAACAGATGCTGGCCGGGGGCGGGGCGTTCCTGTTTGGCTCGACCCTGGAAGATCACGCCGAAGCCATGAAAAAGCTGCTGGCGAAAGGCGTTCGCCCGGCGACGATTCTCGATACGCCCGCTAAGCTGTGGGAGGTGCTGAGTCTGGCTTACTGGAAGTACGAAGCCTTTGGCGACCGACTGGAGAACGCCAACCGCGCGGCGCTGTACGAGCAACTACGCAAACAGGGCAAATCGCACCTGTACGCCAGTTTCCAGGCGCGCGACTTGCTGGACTTCTCCCAGTCCGGGGCCAGCGGCGCGGTTCGCTTCCTGACCGCCGTTGTCCCCTTCCTGAACGCCCGCATTCAAGGGCTGGACAAACTGGGTCGGGCCGCCAGTCAATCGGCGCAACGCGGACGCTTTGCGGTCACGTTGGCGGCGGTGACTCTCGCCAGTGCGGCGCTGTACCTGCTCTACAAGGATGATGACGATTTCAAACAGCGGGAAGAATGGGATCGGGATACCTATTGGTGGTTCAAGATCGGCGACACGGCCTTTCGCATTCCCAAGCCGTTTGAAGTCGGCGCGCTGGCAACCCTGCTGGGCGACCGCGTGGTGGAACAAATCGTTGACCAAGAAGCGACGCCCGCGCTGTATCTGGATCGGCTAAAGCAGACCCTCACTCAGACATTCAGCGTGTCGATGCCGCAACTGTTTGCGCCCGCCGTGGATGTCTGGCGCAATCGCGGATCGTTCACGCAGCGCCCGATTGAAACACTGGCTCAACAACGGCTATCCCCGGAGTTGCGGCAAACGGCGAGTACATCGGATGTGGCGCGCGGCGTATCGGCGGCGTCGCAGGGCTTCCTGTCACCCGTGCAGGCGGATTATCTGATTGCCGGGTACTTCGGCTGGGTCGGTCGGCAAGCCGTTCTCATGGCCGATCACGCCACCCGTCCGCTGACGGATCGCCCCTCGCCGGAACGCTTGCCCGTCATCAGCGATTTGATGCAGCGGTTTGTGCCGACGGAACAGGGCGGCCACAGCAAATACCTGACCCGCTTCTACGAGGTCGCCAAGACCACGGAGCAGCACTACGCGGATATTAACGAGTTGGTCAAACGCGGCGAGATCGACGCGGCGAAAGCCTTAGTGCAACGGCATCGAGAGGATTTGACCCGGCTCAAGATCTACCGCAAGGCCAGCACCCAACTGAACGATTGGAACAACCAACTCAAGCTGCTGGCCGATTTGCCGGCCTCGCAGATCAGCGCCGAACAGCGCCAACGCGCCAGGGAGACCTTGCAGGCGGCGAAACTGCGGATGGCGCAAGCCGTGATGGAAGGCCAGCCCGCGCGATGACACCCTACCCATCCGCTATCTTTTCAGCGATTGCCGGTTCGCTCTTCTGGCAACCCAAGAGCGGCGATGAACCCGCGATAGAATTTCTGCTGTCCGCTGGCCTCATTCAGCCGATTCACCAGGGTAAGCTGGTCGGCTATGCGCTAACCCCAGCGGGCTACGTGCGCTGATTCAGCCATTGCAGTAGCATTAGGACTGTGCGCCACGGAGGGCGCTTACTCGCTCGCGTCGATGTTGTAACTGATACTACACCCGGAACTCTGGCTAAACCCGCTGCTGCTGCTCATGCTCGCGCTCATGTTCAGCGCCGAGAGGGTTCCCGCCGCCAGTTGCGACGACACCCGGCCAATTTCTCCCATGGCCTGCACGGCGATGCGCGACGTTTCCAATGCTTCCTGCAATGCCAATCGCGCTTGTTCCATCTCCACATGGGCGTCAATCTGGAGCTTTTGCAGGCGCAGCCCGGCTTCTTTCGCGGCGACATCGGCAAAAGCGGATTCGCTCTGCACCTCGGCGGAAAACAGCCCGGTCTTCGCCGCATAGACTTTCGTTTCCGACTCAATCCGGGCCACTTCGGCGCTCAGTTGGGTTTTGAAGAATTCCATTTCCTGCATCCACGCCTCAAAGCGCAACTTCTGCACGTCGATTTCAAAGCCCTTTTTGGCCTTTTCCGCATCCACCCCCGTTTTGTAAGCGTCCACCCGCGATGCGAACGCTTGAGAGACCGCCTTGTAAATCTCGACCTTGCCCAGTTCGCCTTGAACCGCTTGTCCATAAGCTTTCCATTCGGTTTCATACGCCCCCACCTCGGTGGCATAGGCTTGAATCTTCGTTTTAAACACCTCGATCTTCGCCAATTCACCTTGCAGGCGACTGTTCGCGGCGTCCACGCGGGTCTTGTAGACATTGACTTCGGCCAGCACGCCGTCCAGTTGCGCCTTGTAAATCTCCACGTCCAGGCGGTTCAAGTCGCCCAGCAGCTTTCTCGCTTCCAGTTCTGACTTGTAGACTTCCAGTTTGCTGAGTTCGGCTTGCAGCCACGTCTTGAAGAATTCTGCATAGGTTTGCCAAGCGCCCAGTTCGGCCTTGTAGACTTCGATGTGCGCCGACACCACTTTATATTGCACATCGAATAATTGAGCGGCAATCGTGCGGCTGAGATCGTAGAGCTTTAAAAAGTGATCCCAATATTGGCCCTCCAGCGCAATCCCTTGTTGCAGGGCAAATCGGAGGTTTTCAATTTCCAGTTTGGCCGATTCCAGCCAAATGTCCCGGTTCAGCGTCGTTTTCTTGTCCCAGGCTTGGGTACGCAACATCGTGATCTGCGCAGTGAGCGGCCCGGAAGGCAAGGTAAATCCTCGTGCTAGCCAATCGTCCAACGCTTGTCGTTCGGCCTGTCCTGCGGTTTTGTCCTCCGCCGCAAAGGCTCGATCCCGCAGCCCTTGCTCGACGGCGGCGGGTATTCCGATGCTGTCACCAGACAGCAGTTCGCTCAACCGGGGGCAGACCAGAGCCAGCGCCGGACACTGAGCCACGAATTGACTGGCCCGGTTCCCCACCAGGGCATATTGCTGATCCAGGGTCGCCAAGAAATCGGTATTCAGCGCAATCCCCGGCGCTTCGGGACGGGTGTTGTACAGAGTGCGAAACTCCGCAATGATCGTATCGACATCGACATCGGGAGCGCCCGGTAACGCGATCTCGCGTAACGTGGGGACTGCGGGCAACACCAAAGTCGGATCATTGGGATAGGTCGGGACGATCACCGGCTCGGGGTCGGTTGGGCGAATCGCCGTTAACCCCGCAGGCCGCGAGGGCAGCGTCAAGACCGGATCATTCGTCGTGAACATCGGGACTTCCCCGACCGACTCCCACTCCACCTCGGTAAAAGATGGCGGGTTGGCGGGTTCGTGGGGAAGCTCAAACGCCAAGGTCAGATCATCGGGTTTCACCGGGCGCTGGAAATCGGGCAAATCCAGATAGTCCGTTTCGGCAGTCGTCGTGATTGGAGGCCAGTTCCAGCCTGCCGCCGCAATATTATTGTTGAAGGCTGATTCAATGGAGTGCAGCGCATCCATCGCCGTCTGATAGGCGCTATGCCCATAGCCAAACAGCTTGTCAATCTGGCCTTCAATGAGTTGCGGAGTCCCGTTTCCGCTAAAACTAGGGCAACTAGGCACGATTTATCGCCTTCTGCTAAGCGGCTCGATACGGAGCCGGAGTTGATCAATTTCTGCCGGGCCAATCCCCTGGCCGCCCACTTGCCAATAGACGCTCGCAATGCCCTTGCCCGCCTTAATGACTTGATCGCGTAAGGCGTCGGCGGTCAACTTGACCAGTTGATAACGGCGTTCTTCCTTCTGCCCATGGCGGTCTGCCACCAGCACCAATACTACGTCGCCCGAGCCTCGCGCTAACACGTTCACGTCCAACATCCGTTTGAGGGCGTCGGTCCCCAGGTTGGAAAACCCGGTACGGAACGCCCATTCAATCGCGGCGTCATCGTCCGTCGCTGCGTCCAAGGCATACAAGCCCGTGTCCGTCGCCAAGTACAGTTGATTGCGCCAAGCGCCGACGCCCTGCACGGTCGGAGTAAAGCGGTATTCCGAAACCGCGCCGGTCTCTGCGTTGATCGCCCAGACGGCTTGGCTTTGGGCGGTGATCAGCGTATCGCCCGCCGTTAGGGTTTCCGTAAAAACGCCTAACAAAGCCAGCGAACCCGTTAAAGTGTCGCTAACAGTCAGCGAATCTGTAACCGTTCCATACAAAGCCACCAGGCCGGTTAAGGTATCGGAGGTGGTTATAGTTTCAGTAACTGTAACCCCTAACCCAATATTCCCGCTTAATACATCTGTTGGTGTGAGTGTTTCTGTAACCGTAGCCAGCGCAATCACTCCCAAAGAATCACTAGGAGTTAAGTATTCCGTGACTGTCTCACTCATTGACAGCACACCACTCAATACATCCGTCGATGTGACGGTATCAATCAGCGTTGCTGTTTGGCTTGTACTTCCTAAAACATCCGCCGCAGTGAATGTCTCAACAAATGCACCAGGAATGAAACCTGCTGATAATTGATCGGTGATGGTTAAAGTATCAGAAAGGGTTGATGTAATACTTAAAGCGCCCGACAAAACATCATTGGCCGCCAGTGTTTCAGTAATGAGTGCTGTTAGCTCTGGAATACTTAACGAATCCGTTGCTGTGAGTGTCTCAATCAGCGCTGCTGCTGTTTGGTCAGGAATTTCCAGCGAGTCCGTGGGAGTTATTGTTTCAATAGACTGTACAATATAATCTCCACTCAGACTATCGCTTAAAGTTAACGTGTCTGTGACTGTATCAGACATTGCCAAGATACCGCCAAGCTCATCCGTTAACGTCAAAGTGTCGGCGTCTAGCAATCCATCAACGTAAACATCGCTATTGAGCAGGTCAACGGCAGCAGAATAAATAAAGCGGCTTCGCCCGGATTTTGGCGTTAGTATCGATAGAGATAAGTTACTCATCACAACCCTCGGCGCGCTGCATCATTGAACGACAACTGTTGGGCAGGGCGAGCTAAATGTGTCTTATTCGGACCATAATAAGGAAATTGCCTGGCCGACGTGGGAGTAAAGTTTGCCGTGTATTCTGCAGCACGAGTCACGATAAAGTCACGAATATAGCCATTATAATAAGCCGATCCTAGGCCGAATTTTCCTATCGGCCAATCCACTTGAGGGATACTAGAGCTATCCGTATAAGTGCTTCCTACCTGTACTCCATTCACAAAAAGCCGGGTAGAAGAGCCAGACCGGCAGAGAGCAATATGGGTTAAAGTATTTGCTGAAATGACCCCAGCTCCCGACGTAATTTGAGCAGCCCCGTTAAAATAAAAGTAAATATAGCCATTGGCTGTGTATAGCATTGGATACGCGCCATTGCTGCCAGGGCGTGTGTCCACAATAAAATTAGTGTCCGTAGTGTTTAAAACTACAATATACGACTCAACGGTATAATTCCCCGTTCCGATCGCAAAATCAGCATGGCTGGAAACCGTTAAATAATCTCCTGTTGCAGAAACGAAATACGCCGCCGGGTAGCCTAGCGTCGTCTTGATCGTTGTACTCCCTGAACGAGTGACTGTTTTAGGAACTAAGCTAAAATCTGGGAACTGCGTTGAGTTGTTTGCGCCATCCATCGGCAACGCCAAAACAACGCTATTAAAATAGGAGTCACCTTGCACAGGGAAGAACACGAATTACTCCTCGAACAAAAATTCAGCCGCAACAGACGCCGTATTTCCTACCGAAGTGACTTCTATGGCAATTCGCCCACCACCAGCCACCAAGAGTTCTTGTCCCAATGGAAATATCTTTTCATAGCTTCCTTGCAATCGTTTGTATTGCAGCACATCCCCTGCTGTAGGCTCTGCCGAAAAGTTTGTGGCCGCCCCGGTTTGAATGGTCTCCGCCGCCGCCGGGTCCAGTTTAACTGGCGTTACCGAAGTCCCGGAAGTGCCTGCCGTACCTTGGCGCAGAACTCGCAAAATCAAGTCCCTCGCCGCCGTGCCGGAAAGCGTCAATGAAAATCCCTTCACCCGAATTCGATGGTTCGCGACTGCCGTTAATTGCAGCACGGTCTCAGCCGTATCAGCCGCCAAGGACTGTGTACCTGAATTTGCAATAAGGTCTAAACCTGCCATAACTGACTCCTTAAGCCCACCCGGTAAAAACCGAGTCAAATTGTCGAATACCCGCATCAATCAAAATCCCGTCTGTACTGCTGATTACAGGATATTGTTCATCAGTCGTTGCGTAAATAGGCTCATGAGGCATGATCTCATGATCCTCAAACGGCCCCCATTGCTGGAGATAAAAAGCATCCCCCAAATAACTTTGCAGCAACGGAGTTAAATAATCAAACCACGGCCAATACCAAAGCTGGCTAATTTCAACATACCACTCATGCTTGCCAAAGCAGTAATGGGTTTCAATGCCTTCTTGTGGAAAAGTCCAATGAAACTCAATTCCCATCGGGCTTTGATAGTCTTTAATACTCGTAACATTAGCTGTTTCATCAAACGCTAATTCCGACGACCTAGACGACGCATAATAAAACTTTCTACGATCTCTTACTTGAGCCCAATGCGCTGAATAAGTCCAACTGCCAGTATCACCAAAATAAGGTAAATAAAACCGCATATCTGGATATTGAGGCGGGGTCGAGTTTGAAACAATATAAGCAGCACTAAAATTCACATAAAACCGATAATCAACATTTTGTGACTGCGTTTCTCCAGTATTGGAGATCGCTGTTCCATACCAATTAAACGCAAAATCTGGCCCATAATGATAATCCACACCCACATTGCCATCACAATATTCATTGCGCTGAATATAAACCGATTCCCCGTCGTTATAAGGAAACACTAAAACATGCTTAATAATAATATCGCCAGAATATTCATGCTCTAATGTTTCTACAGTCCCTTTATCCGCATCAATTTCTACTCGATCCCATCCGGCGGGAAGAGTAAAAGATTCAGTTTCGCCGCTACAATTTAATCTGTCTGGCGCAAAACCGAGATTTTGATACCCGCCAAAAATATATGGAGCTGTCCAGTGGGTTTGTTCACGAACAACAGCGGCTACCCGCCCCTCAACTAATTCAGCAAATGTTGTGTAAAAATCAGGTCGAGTTAAAAGGTCTTCATGGATTCCATAGTTACCTCCGCTTTCTATACGCAGGTAATATCCTCGCTTTTCATCAACCGTATCAATAAATCGAACATTTTGCGCGTGTACCTCACCCGCGCCGCAAGTATAAAATGATCCATCTGGTGCAATAAAATCATTATAAAGTGCTACAGGGTCTATCCCGCCAGTCCCCCACTGAACAACATCCCGAACGGTTACAAAGCTCTCATTGCCCCCTGCGTCCAGGGCATACCAACAATACAGCGGCACATCGTATTCAATATAACCGTCTAAGTAGCCTCGCGACTGCCCTATCAAAATCTCATGCCAATCTTCCCATTCAAACAAATGCCCGGCACTCACTCCCCGCCGCACGGGAACCAGGCATTTTTCTTCTGGAGTTCCATCGACTTCTTCTAGCTTTTCAATCGTCGCTGAAAAGGGGTTTTCGCTATTTTCAGCGTTATATTGTATATGCAAATGATAACGTCGAAACGTGTGGTTAACTATCGTGTTAATTCCATTAGCCTCATTAACCTCCCAGTTCACCTCTTTAGTGACAATCTGCGCATCCGTGCCTCGATAGTTAAACTTCCACCCTTCATGCAGCGGCGATCCTTTAAAGTCTGCAAGCAGGTTTTCGGCAACAGCAAATTGCGCCCCAAACCGAATGCCGCCAGAGAGCAAATACGATTCTATTTTAATCCGCTCAGTATAAGGCGTTTCCGGGTCACGCAGTATCTTTAAATAAGCTCTTCTAAATATTTGATGCTGGTATAAAAAACGAATTTTTTGTGCAAAAACCGACCGATCTTGAATCGTAATAATCCAGTATTGATAATCGTCAGATGTAAATAGTC
This sequence comes from uncultured Candidatus Saccharibacteria bacterium, assembly GCA_964493575.1. Taxonomy (GTDB): domain Bacteria; phylum Patescibacteriota; class Doudnabacteria; order UBA920; family UBA920; genus UBA920. Next base: position 45,779 of record CAZBOT010000007.1, read on the forward strand.
CCCGGCTAAAATCCCAATTAAACGCGATCCCTTGGTTAATATGTCCCCAATAACTACCCATAATTCCCGTAACAATTTCCACAACATGCTGTGAGCGCGGATCAACTTTTTCTGGGTTATCCAGTACAAAATTTTTATCCTCAATACCGCCCATCAGCGATTGCAGATATAGCTTTAACTTCCCTGTAGCATAGCCTGGGTTTGGAGTCTGGCCTGCCGGCGTTCGCGTATAAACAAAATCAGGTCGCCCTTCCCCGTCATAACGTTCAAATGTTTGAAACCCAATCGAGTCAATGAACGATTCAGGCGGATAATTCGGCAGGGTTGGTGGATGTGGAATTCTGACTAATCCTGCCCGTTGACTGATGACTTTTTGGTGCTCATCAAGACGAAGGATGATTTCGTCTAACCACTGCGGAAAGTCCTGCGCCAAAGCCGCGTACTGTCGAGTGCCGTAATAGAGCGGAGAGAATGTTAACGGAGCCTCGCCGCCGGACAAATTACTTAATGGAATCCAACCAGTTTCGACAAACAGCGCGATTTCATTTGTGCGCTTTCCTACAGATTCCCTGACATCAATATGTAAAATATGCTGCGTGCCATCCACATGAGCCGTAATGCGGGCTCCGTTAGCCAGCAGTATTCGTTTTGTCCCGACTTCAACGCCACTGGCCCCAAGCGTATTTTTTAAATACCCTAACAGCACGCGACCCAGCGGAACATACACTGCTCCTTGATGAGGATCACCCGCATACACCTCACGCACCGGGCCGACGTAGCGGCCCAACAGTGCGCCTTGGTGAGATGAGTCGTTCATAACGACTTACAGGTTAATCACCCACTTAATGCCCAAAGTATCCCCCGTTGTCGCCAGAACCCTGGCCGTCGTGTACTTGGACGCCGCCAACAGCGTTCCCGCCGCCACGCTTTGCCGAGTAGACAAAGAACACAATCCACATCCATAGATAGTCACGTTGTCTACCAGGGACGTAATGGTCGACGGGGACGCGATATTGCTCGTACTACCCGCCGCCGCAGCCGCTTCATCAAAAGTCTGCCGCGTACTGGGCGATACTTGCGCCGAACTAAGCTCCGTGGCGACGGTGTGATAGGCCGTCGCGCCAGCGTGCGTCCACGTTGCCGAGGGTTCCACGTTACCACTGGAGGGGGCCACGTACCACGTAGCGACCGCCGATGAGCCGTGCAGTACGACGTCCAGCATGTGATTTTTGCCTTCCGTCGTGACCAGGTTTTTGCTGCGTTGCCAGCCCAAACCATCGGGCGCGTACACGTCCAAGTAGTTATCGAACCGGACATTCGCAATCAGTAGATCGTTATCGTCGTCAAAATCGTACTTGAAATTACGCACCAACCGAGCAAAATCCCGTTTCCAGCGGGTAGGAATCGCTAAAATATTCATCGTACTGTCCTCTCGACAGGTAAAATTAACCGGCTGTCCGCTCGACAGTCCGAACCGTTCAAAACTAAAACTTCTTCATCGGGCAGCCAATGATGATCCGCCCCTGCAAGATACAACCACACTGCCCACATCGCTCAATCAACGCCGTGGCGATGCGCGTTTCCAAACGATGCTCGCACCCGTGACAAATCGCTTTCCGGCGCTGACGCTCTTCGCTCTTCATGCCGAGAGCGCCGTCCCGTTGGCAAAGGTCGCTTGCACTAACCCATCCAGGGCTTGATTCGCCGCGCCCTGCACCGACTCCAGTGCAACGGTGAATTGCCGGAGTCCTTCGTGTTGCCAATAGGCCACGCTCGCCCGCTCAGCGGGAGCCATCACATACCGCTGTTCGGTAATCCGTTGAACCACACCGCCAGGCCGTCCAATGCAAAATACGCCATCGGTGTCCAGAAATGCCCCGCAGCGACTGGGGAACGCGCCTTGCCCTAACAGGACATCCGCTGGAATGTCATTCAGGCCACTCCCGGCGACCATACCCAGATGCAACACCGGGCGCAGGGTCATTTCAGCGGGTTTCGACCCCTGCAAATACCACACCCGGGCTGCCGTCCCGATATACAACCCGTCTTCCGCCGCCACGATCCCTGTGACGGTATCTTCAAACGCATAGTACCCGGCCTGGGGAAACAGCCAATGGGGCGAGAGGGTATCCGTGAACCAGACCACAGAACCGCTGGCGACCCACAAACGCCCTTTGAACGCCGTGATCCACAGGCCGGGCAACGGCTTGACCGCGAACAGAGACTCCAGGGGTTTCCCCACAAAGCCCGCGCCGATCAAGGCGGTTCCTCCCGATGTGACCGTCGCCGCTTGGCGAAACATCTCCCCGTCAACGTCGGTTGCATAGACTCGAAACGTCGCCCCGGTCGGCACGGTGACTTGAACCCCGCCGCCTTCGGCCACGGCCACGGCCACAGGTTCTGGTGCGCCGGATTCCAGACCGTCCACAACGGCCACTTGCGTGACCCGCAGCGTCCCCGCTCGCAGACCGCCCGTAGAGGACACCGCGACACACCCCGGCGCAGGCGGCGTGGGCAAGCCCCAGAGACTCAACGTTCCCGCCGAAGTCACCCGGCCTTGCTCGTGGCCGTTGCTGAAAAACACGTCGTTGTTCAACGACGCATAACTCATCCGAGCAGTGGGATGCACGGCACGTAACGCGTTGATCGTGGACCCGTCCCATCGAATCAACGAGCCGTCTTGCACAGCCAGCACGTAAGTCTGGTACGGATGGCCGTAAAAAGAATGGAAATTGCCTGCGGCAATGGCTCGCAACCCTTGCCGCACTAGCAGCCCGCCGTCCCGCGTGATGTCCACATTGACGGCTTCCCGCAGCGCTCCTTCGGGTAGCGCAGACTCTCGATCCCGGTTATTCAAACCGAGTGGGAACTTTAAGGCGGGAACCGCAGGAGACTCGGCCATTATTCCGTCAACCCCTTCACCGTAAACTCCACTGCCGGACTCTCGTACACTTGTCGTTCCAGAAAACGATCCAGGGGATTGCAAAAATACCGCGCATGGATTTTGAATTGACACTGGCCGGGCAGTAACTCGAACGGAATGCGCACCGGCAACACCAAGCGTCCGGCAAAGTCTTTCACCAGGGAACTAGGCCCTTCCCAGACGACGTAATGCCCGCAAGCGCCGGTAATCACCCGCCGAATCACCCCGTCGCACTCGCGTAATTTCTTCACCGGCTGAAACACGGTCAGGGTATCGCCGTGCCGCACGTGCGCCTGATCGACGCTGCCGGGGCCGTACTCCACGACGGGCGCGGTATCGTTCAGCCAGCCGTACCAGAGCCAGATGCACCACGGTACACTGAACAGGCAGAACAAGCCAAACAACGCCGCGAGGTGCGTACACAGACCGCACCGGCGTTCCCACCAAGCCCGCGTCGTCATTTAGACGACCACCTATCAAAAAGTTGAATAGCCCCTGTAATGACAGATAGCAACACTGCAATAATGACAATCATAGCTTTCACGAAGCGCGACGCAGCCACCATGTCACTGGCGGCTGCCATGACCGGCGCTCGTTTCTCTTCGTTCAATTCCAGTTTTGCGACTCGCAAGCGCAATTCTTCATGCTCTTCCTGATTCTTGCGCAGCAGCTCCCGCTCTTCCCGCTGAATCTCTTGACGAAAATTCCGCGCCGAATCGGCGTCCATTCGCCAACCGGAATACTGTGGCTCCTGGGGATTCAGTTCGGTCGCGGACACGTCTTTGTCGAGAGTCACGACTCGTTACTCGGGTGTCTCTGGATTTGCGGCGGCGGCATCCCGTTCTAGCGCAAGATGCCAGTATAATGAATACAATCCCACGTACAGGTCTTGATAGGTCATCGTCTGCCCTTCAATCACCTCATTTGTCGCCGGATTGCGCAGTGGGAATTCCACACTCAAATCCGTAACGACCTTCCGAATCTCGCCAGCGGGTTCATAGATCGTTCTATCGGCCAGGTTAATCACCGTCTCTTCACGAATCAGCAGAGAGGGATTGCTATTCGCTGGATTCTCAAAATAAAGAGAACGCCCCCGTGTGTACGAGGTTCCAGCGATGCTAGTTTCCCGATAATCAGACATGGTTTATTCCTACGCAGTTGCAATGGAAAGTGATTTAGATTTGTTAATACCGATATTATTGATTGTTATGCAGCAGAAACAGAAAGCGTTCCTGCATCCGTAACAGTAATCATATACCTAGTTCCATTTGGGGACCGCAAAACA
>CAZBOT010000008.1:0-47087 GCA_964493575.1 uncultured Candidatus Saccharibacteria bacterium
TAAAACATGACCCTTTCCTTGATAAAGTCGTGTGGCCTAATGCCCTTGTAATCGTAAGGTTTACTTGAATATTGTATCGGTTGTTGTTTCGGCGGTTTTAATAGATAGAAAGTGATAGCCCCGCTGATTGCAGCGATAATACCCAAAGCTATAATCATGTTATCTATGTTAAAAAAGATATTTAACAAAAAGCCGTCAATGTTTGATTCTTATTCTTTTTCTTCATTTGTCTTTTTAATTTACGATAACAATTTGTACATATCCACTTCTCCTTAGTAATGGGATGCCTATTCCAACAGGGTACTTTTGATAAGTTTAGTTTTTTACTTTTTGATTTCTTCTTGAAAGTTGTTTTTGATCCACATAGAAGACAAAATCTTTCACTCATATTTTTCTTACGTTCTATATATGAATGATATGTATGATCAATTAACTGAAGATTAAAAATTAAATTATTCTGCTTATTTCCATCTATATGATGAACATCCTCGTCTTTGGTAAGTGGACGTTCCAACCATTCTGACATTATCCATCTATGAGCAAAGATATTTCCATTCTTATCAGCATTAGGATGACCTTTTTTTCTTATAACAATATATCCTCGACGACTAACCCACCAGCCTTTTTTATAATTATAATGATTAATTCCTTTTGGTGTTCCATGAAATATTTCAAACCTTTTTAATAATCCTTTAGTAGTTCTAATCTTGATTTCATTTCCACATCCGCAAATACAAAAGCCAAGAATGAAAGGTTTAAATCGTTTGATAACTCTAGTCTCCTCTGTCATACCTTAACAATATGACATATCCTTGAAGAGCTTAAAAGCTTTTCAAGGGTAAAGTGTTACCACTAATCGGAAGCAATTAACCATTTTGTAAGAGTTTTGAAATTATCCTCACTTATAGTGCTAAAGCGGTCAGCTATATAGATGAGATGACTAGCAAGAAGCATTGATGTAGGACGTTTTACATTATACGGAAGCTCTTTTATTGCTTTATCCGTATTTACCCAAATGTCAAATTCTTCTTTTTTACTAAAGCGCCAGGGGGTGGTCGTAATTTCAGGCATTACCCATCCTGTTTCCTTTCTAAATTCCTTTAGGAGAGAGAACATTGAATTACATATAACCCTTATAGGTGTTTTGTTAGGTTCACCCATTGAGAAATTATAGGTTTTACCACTATGGTTTTCTGTAAAATCTTTAGGATTAGCAAGATAGTTCTTTACGGTCTCTTTCAAACAAATTCCTAAATATTTCGAGTTACAATAATCCCTACTAATTTGACCTGTACCATTAATTTCAATGTCTAGATGATTAAAGATGGCCATTGCCACACGGCTGGGGAAGGTAGAACGGCTTGTATTTTCTCCTAAAAGTGTCGATATACGCCATATCATATACGGTATTTTGGCTTCTTTAGCTAACTTATTGACCACATTTTCATGTCTATGTAATATTTTAGCTCTGTAACTTCGGGGCTTTGAAACATCTATATCTTCTGTATATCCTTTGTCTTTAGGATATGGCTGTCCGTCATAGATATGTGTGTTTGAAAAGTCGATAAAAAGTGGATGTGCATTTGCCTTTTTGAGGTCAACTAAGATATTGTTGACAGAATCGGCACTAAACTTCATCGCAGTTTCAGGATTAGCATGAATAAAATATGAATCCGTGATTACACCTGTATTGATAACAACATCTATATCATCCAGATTTATTATCTTACCGAGGCTATCTCTGCTTAAATCAACGTGTAAAAGGTTGGGATTCAGGTCGGCGTTAAATCTATACAGGTCGAAATAGTCACGGTTTTGTATTTCTTCGCCGTATCTATCGAATACTTTGGAATTATAGATTATAAATTTGGGATCCTCACGGCTTGCAACTATATGGGTCATATCGGGGATATCTGACAATACTTCTAAAGCAAGTCCGGCGGTTGGAAAAGAACTGCCTAAAATAAGAGCACGTGACATGCTTATTAAAAATCCCGCTGCATATTAAAATATATTGGCAGTTTTTACCTTTGACACGGAATGGGGACTACCGGTGCTTTCCATTGTTATCGGTCTGACCATAGCTCTCATAGGCTATTTTGGTCGTCGTGAGAAAACAGACACGGTGCATGAAACTAGACTATCTTATATTGAAAGAGAAATTGATGCCGTTAAAAAAAGACTGGATAGGGTCTATAATATGCTGCTGTCAAATGGCCAGCCAACTGCAGCTAACAGGCGCGGTAATAAAAGACGCCAAGATGAGGAAGATGAGGATGACGACTCACAATACTGGTAATGATTATTCGTCCCAGTATATAGTGTAAATTACCTCTCTAGCCTCGGGATCGTAATGACTGTTTATTGGACGCCATTTACCGTTTGGGTCGGCTAATTTTTCGTTGGTAGGGTCGAGCAATCCCTGAAAGACTTTTCTCATATATGTTTTCTTGTATTGTGGTCTACTACCTCCAGAGCCTTTCGGATACCTGTAAACACTTCCAACACTGTCGGGCACCTTATTTCCATTCTGGTCGGTTTGATCGTAATAAGTAAACTTAAAGTCAAATAGTTCTAGACTTTCCTTATGCTGTAATTTCTCAAATAGCGGGTATGCCTTTTTGGCCAGCATTTCTATATAATTCATCTTGATAAATTCTTTACCTGTTTTTGTTTTCATCCATACTGTTTTTGCGGTTGTATCCGTTAGGAATGCTTTTTCTTCTTGTGGTATATCTTGTTCTTTTATTTGTTCTTGAATTTGTTCTGTCTCAGACATTGTGGATTCTACAATAGTCTAACATATAAACTAATACCCCCTCAAGACTTTTATATCCTGAGAGGATATGCCATGTTGTTGAAGCATGACAGAGGACAGTTATAATCGAAAGAATATAAAAGTTTTGAAAATCGGACCGAAATTTATTTTAGGGAAATGTCAATGTGGATATTGTAATGAAGATATTACGATAAGAACATCAATGGGATATCTTAGAAAATATATTATAGGTCATCATCTTAATGGTAAAAAAGCTCTTAATTGGAAAGGTGGTGAAATAAACTCTGGGCCTTATAAGGCATTATATAGACCAAATCATCCTAACGCCTCAAAACAAGGTTATGTATTGAAACATCGTTTAATCTATGAACATTATCTTAAAATCTTGTTTGATGAAGATGTTTATATACCTCCAACTTATGAGGTTCATCATATAATCCCTGTTGACGAGGGTGGGACAGATACCTTGATTAATTTAACATGTTTATCAAGATCAGCACATAGAAGGCATCATAATCTTGAAGATATGTCCGACCGTATATGTAATGTATGTGGATCTGATAAAACAAGAATGATAAAACTTGGTGATATAATCAGACCAAAATGGTTCGGAAATAAAGAAAAAGGGTTTAAGTGTACTAAATGTTATAGTGCTATTAGATATAGTATTATTAAAGAAAGAGTAGCACAAAAACGACATGAACTAATGAAAGATCCAATATATAGAAGTAAATATAATGAACATAATAGACAGTACAAAAAAAGAAGAAGATTATTGAAAAGATTACAGATAAATACATTAGATAAATATAGAGAGTTAGATGAAGACAACATTACAGAGTAATGTCTTCGGTTATAAGATACGGGAAAGTCGTAAACATTTCATAGGCAAACAAAGACTATATGACCTTTTCAAAGAACAGGGATATTCTACATTCAAAGAAGTCCCTAGTTATGAAATTTTGGAAAACGGTCAAGAGAAGGGTTATGTCATTGATGTTTTAATATGTGGTAAATTTATTCATTCTGATAAACCTATATTCATAATTTTAGAGGTAGACGGAAGACGGGGGCACAGGACGGGAATAACCGATGATAAAGCCAAAGTAAGAGATAATCATTTCCTCTCCAAATATTCTATACCAACGGTTCGGTTCGCATTTGAAGACTTACATGGTGTTAATAAGATTGATGACGACCTTATTATTCAGGAAGTAGAACACTGGATCAAGGTCAACTATGATAAAGTAGTTACTCAAAATAAATTGATATACTCAAAGAAAAGTAAGTGCTGCAAGTGCGGCCACTTTTCCAACGTCCACACCTTTTCAGGTTGTATGATCTGTGAATGTCAGTGGGGCTTTATTCATGAATTGCAATAACTCAAATCTTTTCATAAATTATTGTTAGACTTATATGGTCAGGATGATCTATAAAATGAGTATTTAGAATTTTAATAGTGTTATGACGAAAAAAGTTGGCAACTTTCTCATTAAATAATCCTATCATATCTTTTTTTGAGGTTATTGTTTTTATCTCGTAAACCATCTAAATACCCCTGACCAATCCATCAGTTCTTTTCTCTAATTCTTCTTCAAATTGCTTGAATTGTTCGGCCAGATTTTTTAGAGATTCATGTGCGTTTTCTATTCTTTTTCGCTCCAATTTTTGTGACATTATATTAAAAACAATAGCTGATTTCAATTCATCGTTTGATAGATCCATATTTTGAGTTAACCTATAGTTTATATTAGTGTTTCAATGAGAGTATAACACCTGTTCAAACGGGTATAAGATTCGCAACCATAATCCTCGTGGTGGCAATTCACTTTTTGTCACCCGAGGATTTTTTTATGTTAAAGAAAAAAAGTTTCACAATAGGTACCTACCTAATACTAATCTATAATAGAATAATAATAGAATCCGTGGAACGGCATATCCACTAAACCATTGGTTCCAAAAATACAACTAATACTCAAGCGACAGCCTATATATACTAATCTATAAGTAGGTACCTATAGTAAAAAAAATTATTATTAATTATATTATATTTATATAGGAGTGTTCCCTTTACAGGAACATGGTAGCAAGGAGAGAGAAGGTGGAGAGGGGGATGAGCTTCTTCTTCCACTCAAAGGCTAGGGTGCAGATGACACTTGACATACTCGTTTATCTTGACAGCAAGGGGCCAAACGGGGTGACATTTTCCGAGTTAAGGAAGGATCAGCCACAGCATAGGTGGGAATTCATTATTGATGTGCTTATTCCAAACGGTTACGCACGAAAGGCCGAAAAGTACAGGAAGAAGATAGGCAAGACCACCGAATACTATCGCAAGTACGTCAAGTACTATATTACACCCGAGGGCGAGGATTTCATGCTTGAGCTGGAAAACAAATATAAGGAGCATAAGATGAAAGCGTTGTATGGACGCATCTTGTAGTCTATCTCCATTTGAACAAGCTCAAATTAAACGCAATAGTAAAAAGACCACATCTGGTGGTAGTACTTATTTAAAGTTCTATGTCTCCAAGAAGATTGCAAAACAGGTAGCTGAGATTGAAGCCGACATTACATCCCGCCCCGAGGTATTGAGGGGTGAAAAGAGCATGTCTTCTATAATGCTATCCTATATTCTAAAGGGTTATGCCCAGGAAAAGATAGAACGTGAGAAAAAAGAGATTAAAGACGAGGATAAACGCACCCCCGTTGAAAAGCTCCGTGAAAATTATATTGATATTAATATTCCAGGTCGTGTAAAGAAGGTGGAGTTACCCCCCGTTGACGGCTATGTTGATTATATTGACAACGGCGGTATCCCTGTTTCCACTCTTATTGAGCGTGGCAAGATGTCTAACAGAGACATTGCACGGTTAGCAGTATCCGTCAGGGCGTTAAACCTAGAGTTAAACAGGACAAAGAATGTGGCCGAGAAGGTGAATCGTATCCTAAAGTTCAAAAGTGATGTTCACCGCAAGTACAAGATAGACAAGATAGAAAGGCTCTGCCGGTTTATATTCAATAAGGACGACTATAATACGTCCGAGTACAAGAATCTGTTTGCATTTTACCACCGGTTTAAAAACAATATACCGCCAGAAGATGTAAGAACATATGTTCCAGACTCGGCAATGCCCTATGTCGCCTATGTTCACGGGGATTATGTTGTGGGAAAGGTTCGGCAAGAGATGGCAAAATCTTTATTGGCTAATACTTAATATCTAAACTGTGAGAAAGGAAATGGCACAGGAAGCCGTGGAAAAACATGTACTCAGTAATAGCTTTATTGAGGAAAGAATTTACAATTTTTTAATAAACTATCCATTCGAGGTAAAAAACCCCGATGAGAAAAAGTATATTGCCAAGATAAAGGACGGGGTAAAAAACGACACATTCATAGTTGGAATTGACTACGAGGATGTCTATGCTTTTTACCAGTCCCTGAATCCAGAAGCCGAGGATGACGATGACGCAAGAAAAGAGGTAATAGAGTACAAGGAAGCCTTTGAAGAAATAATCAAGAAACTGGATAAGAACCCGCTTCATATCACCAAGCTCTTTAAGAACGCCATAGCACAGGTTATACGTGACAAGTTCAGGTTACCAGGTTCCGAAGATAACTTTGAGATCCCCGAATCGAACTACTCTGTCTATATATCGGGATATGCTACCGATGTCGAGCTATCCGATATCGATTCTACCTACATTAGTAAGATGATTAAAAGCCGGGGTATGCTGCTTGGCTACGAGGACGACGTTCTGATAAAGACAATATCGACAACCTGGAAGTGCGATAACTGCAATCAGGAGACAGAGATGAAAGGGGCAAACGCGCCCAAGGAATGTCCAAGCTGTTCTGAGGGTCACTTTACAGAAGAGATAGATAAACAAAACAACATCGACTGTCTTAACATTATATTACAGCAGCCGTTTGAAAGTCGAACCGTAAACAACTATGCTTCTATGGTTCGCAAGGTCATCCGTATAGAGGGTAAAAGTTTGGTCAATCATTTCAAGGCCACAATTCCGCCAGGCTCAACTGTTGAGATAACGGGTATGGTTACCCTATCTCCTAAAAAAGTTCCAATAGGTCAGAATAGCAAGCAGTATAATATGGCACGAACAGAGATATTTGCTCTCTATCTGGAATCAAAGGCCGACGATTCGTTTGACTATAATGATACAATTCAAAGCGAAGTAATAAGCAAGGTCAAACAGCAATCGATTCCAAGTCATGTTAAAAAGCTACTGGGCTCAGTTGCCCCCCACATCTATGGAAACACCGTGATTAAACTGGCATTGTTATTACAATTGGTGGGCGCACCCCCAACGGTGGTCGGTGGCTCACGTATAAGAGGAGATATTCACATGTTACTACTAGGTAGTCCCGCCACAGCCAAGTCAGAAACGGGTAGAACATTTCTAAAACTTGTGCCCAAGTCGGTATATGTACAGGCTGATGCTGCAACTGGTGTTGGTCTTACTTCTGCAGTAATGCCACCAGATGAAATGGGTTCAAGGCGTATTGAACTCGGTGCATTACCACTGGCAAACGGCTCCGGTGTATTCGTAGAAGAAATAGATAAATTGAAAAACAGAGACGACCTCAATAACCTTTCATCAGCATTAGATGACGTACAGGTAATCGTACCGCGAAAGGGTGGCTTTATGTCCGAACTTCCAACAAGATGTCCCTGTATTTTTGCAGCCAATCCCCACGGCGGTGCAGACTGGGATCCAAGTAAATCTATCTATGACCAGACAAAATTCCCAACATGGTTCTTTAGTAGAATGGATCTAATATGGATTACAAGAAAACCAAAGGACAAGGCATTACAGGAAAAAATATTGCAGCACAGAACCCACTACATCATGAACGCCGAGTCTGAGGAAGAGTACAACAAACACAGAAAGAGAAGCGACCCCTTTTCTATCTCAAAGATTAATGAGATGAGAAAGATGATTGAAAGCGATGACTTCTCCGGTACTTATAACTATGAATATCTTATCAACGAGATAAAATATTTAAAGACACATTACCACCCCTCTTTACCGCAGGAATCAGAGGCTTTCAAGATGATAGATGACTTTATCATAAACGCCGAGCCAATGGTCGTTCAGCAGAAAGACGGTACAGTTGTTTCACATACAGTCGTAGATAACAGAACCAAAAACAGCATAGTGAGACTGGCTCTAGCTTCTGCACGGTTACACAGACGTGAGGTTGTTTCAATGGCCGATGTAAAGCTGGCCATAACTCTTGTCAAAGAAAGTATAGAGACAAGAAAGATTGAAGCCCCCAGCCTTGTTATGGGTGAAGGTTCTGCCAGTGACGGACTGTTCTCAAATCCCAAAGTTTTAAACAATCTGTTAAAGCTTACGGATAACTTTGCCAAGCTGGAAAACGACCGCTTTACAACAATAATGAAGACATTTTCAAACAGGGCAAAGCAGTTTAACAAGGCCATTTTGGAGAAGGGAACCGAACTGTGTCTTGCCTGCAAGGGTATGGGAATGACAATGGATATAGATACAAGGCGTCAGACCCGCTGTGGCAAGTGTGGTGGGGCTGGCAAATTCAGAATACCATTTTACATGTCGTATATTGAAGATCTGCTTCTTAAACACAAGGAAAACACAGCCTTTACCACCTATCCTATGTCAGACGGGCAGAAAGAAATAAGGCTGTTTATAGAACGCTATACAAGAATGGGCTGGCTGATTCAAACAGGTGTTGACACCTACGAGATACACGGCGACATAGTGGATGATATAATGATAAGCAGAGGAATACAGAACTTTATCCGCGAGGTTACAGGTATGCTTTATGACAAGGAAATGAACAGACAGACAGATGAAAAGAGAAATAAAACCGGAACTTCGGTAGGTATGAGTGATATAGATACGGCGGACAAGCTACGATGAATGTAACCGATTTATTTTCTATTCTTAAAGATGATGAAAAGGAAGAGATATATCAACTTTCAAAAAAATATCATGAAAACAAAATACAAGAGGAAAGTAAGAAAAATATGCCTATTGTAAGAATCAAAGATTATGGTTTTCAATATTATTTCGATGGTGAAGACAGTTCTGTAATAGGTTATATAAACACAAAGGCTTTTGAAAAGGACTATATTTCTGATTTCTTCCGCCGACATAAATATGCAGATAATGTTTTACTTATACCATCAGGAAATAAGAAATCTTTAAAATATGTTATTGATATTTTTAGGGATATGAATTTTAAGGTAGAAAAAAACAGACAGGAATCTAAAATTTTATTAAAAAGAAAAATTTAGAGAATCTCTATCTCTACTTCGGCAGTTACATGAACTGTAGTTGCGGTTGTATCTGCAGCAATACCGGCTATAAACTGGATGTTGGGACACTCATTTTCGCCCAGTACCAATGTATTACCCGGTATGGTTGTCGTACTTGTTATACCCGCAACAGCAACTGTCAGCAATCCGGCAGCGTTGGATCCATAAGAACCTGGAGTTGCACTGTCTAGATCCTGATCCCAGAATGTAATAGTTGCAGTATCTGTAGCATGGAGGTTTGTTATTATCAACTTTTTAAGTCTGAGGGTGCCATTTTTAGAATTCATCCACGGGGCTTTACATAGCTGGGTATCGTCTGTATCTGAAAGTACAACGGTATATGTTTCTCTTGGAAGTTGAACTTTATTACTCATGTTTATCAGCTCTGTGTCTTCTTACCGACATCAATTGTTGTCACAACTCTTGGGTCCTTGGGATCTTTGTTCTTGTTTAATTGAACGGGGTCTAACTTGTATTTCCAGCCGTAGACAATCAGCCTTGCTTGCTTTATCGTTTTATTGGGGTCGATTGATGCTACGTATACGCTGACAGGTGTAGAATTCTGGAATGTCCATATTTCGGGAATTACAGCATAGTTACCTGCCTTGTATTGCTCGTAGGTGTTAGCACGGTTGAATGTCTTTGGTCCGCCGTCTCTTGCGCTGAATAATGCGTTTGTGGTTGCTGGTTGGAAAATTTTAATTTCGATACCTGTGTCGTAGACCATTACCTTCCATTGACCTAGTTCGTTTTCCGGTAGTTCCAGTTCTGTTAGTGTACGGGGTGTCTCTGCAGTGGTTCCGTTAGTCATGGCTGTAATGGTTGCTGTGTTTGAGGCTACTGATACGAACTTTTCGGGCATAACCTCTATCTTTCGGCTGGGGGATACCTTAAAATGGCTGTTGTTGAAATCACTAAAGGGTTCGATAACGATATAGTCGTTATGCTCTAGCATTGCTGCATTGCGGTCTTTATAATGACGGTTATAATCAAAGGCTTTCCTTTGCCTTAGATTCAGAATGATATTACGTAGGCGCGCCTCTCTCTCTGTTAAGGGAGCTACCGTTGTGGTAGTAGTTACTTGACTCACATACCTTATGAAACAAAAACTATATAAGCTTGGTATTACTATACCACTGTATTACCCATGTTAGCAAAAATAACTTTTTCTATGGATGAAAAACTGATAGAAGATTTTAGACGATTCTGCCTAGCAGAAAATGGTGGAAAATATGAACCCGGAATTTATTCCATCCAGATTACCAAAGCTGTAAATATGTTACTTGAATCTAAGAAGCCCAAGGATGAGATAATCGATCTAGAAGAACTAGAGGCAACAGGGGATGAGTTTCAATAATGACAACAGATAGAAAAGAATATCAAAAAAAATGGCGATTAGAAAATAAAGAATATCATAAAGAGTATTATAAAAAATGGAAGGAAGCTAATCGCGATAGGATTAGAGAATATAAAAAACAATATCAATCCGATAATAAAGAAGAAATCAAAGAATATATGAAAAAATATTCTCTTGAAAATAAGGAAAGACTAAAACAATATCGTGTGAAAAATAAAGAAAAGATTAGTAATGACCATAAGATTTGGAGTCAGAATCATCGATTAACATTTCTTGATAAAAGAATTACGGTAGACTTTATTGAAAGAACTTTTTCATGTATGTGTTGTAGATTTCAGGGCTCTACTAATTTACACCATATAAAATATGATTTAAATGACCCGTTAAAATATACCGTAGAGCTATGTGATAGCTGTCATATATTATGGCATTGGGAAGATAACTACCTAAGATTCGGTGTAAAAAGGTTTTTGCCTTATAAAGAATTAATGATAGAAAATGGAGATGTTAAATAATGAAGTCCCATTATTGCTTCTATGAACAATGCTTCTGTTGCTCGTCCCGCGATTGCCAGTGCCATTGCCACAAACACAGTAAAGAAGACATACTGACCGCATCGACTACCAATAAACGTTACAGGCGACTTTTAAATAATATTAGAAATGCTTGAATTCGGTATATTCTTAATAATAATAGTTATTGTGGCCTTTGTACTTTATCTAACCATGTGGCCTACATCGGATCCAATCTCTTGGCTTGTAGTGGGAACATCGTTGGGGATTGTACTGGCCGTAGGTATGATTCTGGTGAGTGAAAAGAAATGAAGTTATTATTCCGCCCCGATAAATTCAAAGATAAAAATGGAGTAGAAATAGAACTCGAAGATATAGAGATAAAAGACCTTTACCATGATGGATGGTATAATATAGAAATAATCAGAAATGAAAAATTTCCCGACTCCATAAAGTCATTCAGTGTTAATTCTATATGGGATCTGCAAAAAGAAATAGAAGAAGTATGGAATATCTGTTTACCAGATGAAATATTCAAAAGAAAAGAAAACAAATTTGAAAAAATAGGTTCTGTTGAATCTTCCGTTGTTTAAATCAGTTGTTGGAAAACCGTTGTTATTTCAAACTATTGGTAATTAAATAGTAAACCTTAAATGTACGGCCTACGTATCTTCCTTACTTAGCACATCTTTCAAAAAAAAGATTTGTAGTCTTGCAGTATCCCCCTCCAAGAGTTTACTGCAAGACAATTGTTGTCCTATTTACAGACTTTTCTTCTGTGTGCATCCCTTCTATGTCTTGAAACACATGTTCCATCTCTTTTTCTATAAGAGCATACATAGGTAGAGCGCACATGAGTTGTTCTACAGCTCATGTCAGGTGTACGTACAAGTGACAGGAGCAAACCCAAATAGATTCCAGATATTCAACTGTATATTGTTTGTTAGCAAATGTTTGTGACTTTACTGTGAAAGTACCATCAGAATTAGCATCTACTCTACCTTGTTGTAATATTAGTTGACCATTAGTTTTTCTGAAATTTGTTTGCTCCATATCTCTCTATCTCTCTATAGCGAAATGCTAGAATATAAGTTTATATCTATATCTTTATATATATTAAACTCTATAAAGAGATATGGGTAAAATGAATATAGTCTTACCAGACGATAAAGAAGAAAAATTCAGAAAGGCAGTATTTGAAAAAAAAGGAATGAAGAAAGGCAATATCTCCGAGGCATTAGAAGAAGCAATTGATTTATGGGTAAAAGAACAGGAGGCACTAAAGAAGAATGACAGAAAATAATGATACAGGTGTTTTTACAGCAGAATTTAGGCATGAAATAGTAGTTAAATTTGTAAAAGATTTAGCAGAAGGAGACATCAGATTAATGCTCCCACCAGATCCAAATTCTGAGATAGGAAATTCAGTAGCCCAAACTTATGTTGGATTGTCAATGAATATTGTGAACTATGTCTCAGGCAAGGAACCCGATAAACAAAATGAACTAGAAGAAAAAATATTCACAGATATAATGATAATGAGAGTAAGTGGTACTATACTAAAATCTGATGATAATCGCCCTATTGATAGAGATATAGAAAACATTAACAAGAAAATTGATTCTACTAACTTGCTATTGCGTACCGTGCTTATGGTATTATATGAGGTAGCAAAGAAATTTGATAAACAATAATCATTTTTGTCCTTTTTGTAATATTAAAATGTATTTAGTTAGGGATAATGACTATCCCAAACTTGATATTTATCTATGTTATGACTGTGGTTTTCATTACGATACAATTTTGAAAAATCAGACAACATTATATCAAGAGTATGAAAGATGTTTTATTCATTTTAAGCAAAAAGGAATAATTATGCGTTTAAAAAACTATACACCAATTATTTCACCAACGGAAAATCAACAACGGAAAAAAACACCCGATGAGGGAACAGAACCAAAAAATACGAAAACAGAAAGTTGATTTGGGTAAACCTAGTTTCTTTATATCTAATTTACATCCGGCTCTAGATATTATAAACGAAGATGACCTAAACTAATCAAATAGTCTTTTTTTCTTTTATCCTTATATATCGTTAATGATGTCACTTGGCATAGATTAACAAAGTTAATATAACCCCATATATGATTAATCTTGATGGTAAAACTAGAAATCATCACTATAGTACTAATAACGTCGGTAGTTCTTTTTCTAGCCCCGACATTAGCATCAGCAGACGCAGCAATAATAACACCACAGGCCGAGAAAGCAAAACCAAAAGCCAATCCAACAGTAAAACAATTAACCTCAAAACAGGTATCCAAGACTAAAGATCTATTTGGCTGTCACGGCCCGATTTTGGCATATTATGATGTTAAAGGCGTCTTACATACAGGCTGTATAGTTGACTATCCTGTTAAATATAAAGAGGCAGATTTCGTAATAGCAGATACTTGCAGTTTCCTTATGAATTCTATTCTTGCAGAAAAGGGATTGAGTTATACAAAGGATGGTAAATTAGTAAGCAAATCAACTTCCACATCAAAGTCTTCAAGTTCCAGTTCTAGTTCAAGTGATAATAAAAACAAAAACAAGAATGTGAACAAGAACGTCAATATTAACGAGAATAAGAACATAAACAAGAACACCAATATGAATACTAACACCAACATAAACAACAATACCAATACAAATAACAATAATAACAATAATAATAACACAAATCCAAACACCAATCCAAGTAATGGTGCGATGAATCACACTGACCCAAACAATGATCAACCCCCATTAGACCCAGAGAATAATGTAACAATACCTTATGACTTGAACAACTTACCTTATGCCTCAGAATTATACAATATAACCGAGCCAAATACCTCTGATGAACCAATAGATAATTCAACCGATCCAACAATTATTCCTACTGATGATATAGAAGGTGATGGAAGGGACAATATAACATTACCCGAAAATGAGCCTGTAACACCTCCGGCTGAAACCGACACAAACAATAATGGAATCCCCGATGTTGAAGAACCAGGCGCCTTTGAAGATGATAATGGAAATGGGATACCTGATGGCGAAGAAATGACATTAGGTGATGATGTAAGAACAACAGATTTTATTGATGAAAATGAAAATGGTATCGATGATAGAGATGAAGAAAATCCAGCACTTGGTCCGGGTGCAGAATATATCGACCTTGAAGGAAATCTGATAAGATATAATGATGCTGGTGAACCCGAAGTAATCAAGACAGCAGAAGAATTAGCAGCCGAAACAGAAGATGGTAGAACTGCTGAATTCATTGATGAAAACGGAAATATGATAGACGATAGAGATGAAACAACAGGTGATATACCTTGGAATGAGGACTTGAATGGTAATGGAGTTCCAGATCATCTTGAAACAGAAACAGAAACAGAATTATGTGACGACGGATTCGGTAATATGATTCCATGTGACGAAGTTGTATCCGCTACTGAAGAAGAACCACCGGTAACTGATGGATTGGTGACAGAAGACACCTATACAGGAGAACCAATTGAAACCAGTGAAGATTTAGGCGTTGAAGAAGAACCAGTTGAGGAAGAGGAAGAACAACCAGAAGAAGACGATAGTGGTGACGAAGACTCAGAAGAAGATAGCGAAGACTCAGAGGAATAAACCCCTCTTTTTTATTTGAAATGATCATAGTTATTTTATTATGTATAGCTTTTATCGGCTCTTTATATCTGACCGCCCTACTGGGATTTGAATATCTAATAATACCTGTAGTTATTGTTATATTATCAAGACATTATCAGAAAAACTATATTGAAAAAATGCTGTCTTAAAACATGGTGGGAAACAAACGTGGTCATTAGAATGATAAGCTGGGAGATAACCCGAAAGGAATGGGGTGGGGATAGATACTCTCAGAATATATTTCCTATATCATATACCTGTTATAAATGCGGGAAAAAATGGAAAAATTAATGTTTATTCATAATTATCTTTTCAGTTAGATTGACCAGCAATTCCATCAACCTTGTATTCTGTTGTATTATCAATGGTATTAATTGATCTTCTTGTTTATTGGTCGCAGCATTGTTAAGCATTTGGGATGTTTGAAGTTTATACAATCTTGATATTTGTTTATCAAGTTCTTCATCTGGTTCCATAAGCCCTGTTTGAGGGATAGATTATTTATCTTTTTTGTCTTTTTTATCATCAGAAGCAGATTCAATTAAAAAGCGCCAGTCCGACTCATTCCATGATGTGGCTTCTTTACACTGACTTTCATCAGTAGTACCATCTTCATAAACAGGGCAGGCTTTGATATACGGTTTGGCGGTAATTCCTTTTTCCTCTACAAGTTTTTTGGCCTCAGAACTATCAATATCAGTTACAGAATAATGAATGGGTGTGGGGGCTTTACTTTTGGCATCCTTAAACCAAGAGTGGGCGTCGGTACAGTTACCGCATGCATCATCGCCGTATATACTTCCTAACATTTTTAGATCCCAAGCTGTAATTTTTTTTTCTGGTTGTTCGGTAGTTGACAATAAATTACTTAAAGAGATTGAACAATTAAGCTTTTCTACAATATTCCTTTCCCAGTTCTTGTTCAAACCAGTCTAGGTGTTTATAGAATGTTTCTACCATATCATGATCCCACCTAGATATATCAAGATCATGGGCACCTACGCCCTCTGCTATTATTATATTATCACCGGTAATATCAATTGTAACATGGTCGTCATATTGGAATAA
Organism: uncultured Candidatus Saccharibacteria bacterium; assembly: GCA_964493575.1. Lineage (GTDB taxonomy): Bacteria > Patescibacteriota > Doudnabacteria > UBA920 > UBA920 > UBA920. The sequence goes on from CAZBOT010000008.1 coordinate 15,727, forward strand.
CCATGGTTCTTTTCTTTTATAATTAGTATATGTGTAAGGTTTTGAATACCAGTGTTCTCTTACTTTTTCTTCTACAGGTATTGTTGTAGCTATTCTGTATTTACCACGGGGTAAATCTTTAAAGAAATCCTTAATCTTTTGAATCTTTTCTTCCTTCTCTTTTTTGGCCGCCGCCTCTTTCTCTTTCTCGGCCTTTATACAATCTATAATTTCTTTATTCATTAATAATACCTTCTTTTCTTCTCAATTGGAAAGTCACCAGCATTATCAGCAAGTACTAAAAGCCGCCCTATTGCTTCATTTAAAGATATCCCATGTCTTGTACTATAAGCTCTAAGATTGGCATAATTATCATCATCAACTTTAAAATGACGGTATAGATTCCTTGCAGGGGGTCGCCCTATAAACTCTGTTGTATCTTCTGTCACTTTCGTAACTCTTGTATCTTGTCCATTATAAATAAACTTTCACATATCGAGTGATGTCAGAAGACGCAATGATCCAACTACATCGCAGGAAACAAGGTGTAGACTTGGGCAAACTAGGATTGTATTCAGGTACACATGTAGCATTAACAGGATTAGACCTCAGAACCTTAAGAGACACTATGGCCGCATTCGCAGTAGCACAGGCACAGATCAACGTAATCGGTACTACAGAAAGTGGTTTAACAGTAAGACCAATCTATCAAAACCTCGACCTTTTGGATGCAGCAAGTCCCCCAGCAGCAATCACAAGCACAGTATGGAGACAACCAGTTAGTTCTAACTATACACAAACCGACGGTGCAACCACACAAACAATTTACAATACAGACAGAAGTTCTAAGAACGATCAAAAAATCCTTGTAATCTTTGGATTCAGGGCAATCAACATAGGAAACACAAGAACACAACCATTCCTTAAATCAACTCAGGCACACTTCTGGAGAAAAGGAACCAAGATCATAGATATCTGGGACTACCAACAACTTAATTCAAGCAACGAAGCATTCGTAGCAGCAGTCACACCAATCATGTACAAGAAAAACGACCTTGCAGAAATAAAGATAGTAGCCAACACAGATACTGCAGATGCAAACAAGGTTGATGGCTTAGAGATACTTGGAATTGTCGTAGAAGGTCTTGGGCAAAATGTTATGGGGTAGGTTTTTGGCAATATACCTCAAAACCAACCAATAAATTTTTATTTTTTAGATTCTTTAGATTTATGACTTTGACATATCCATAATCCAGTTACTTTACTCTTATACCATCTAGGTTTTCCGCTTCTATTATCAATTACAGAATGTGGAGTCAAACAATCTGGAACAGAACAAATCCTATTAGCTAATTCATCTCTATATTTTGGTTTAAGGGCATCTCTTTCTCTTTTCTTATTTCTACTATAACAATTCTTACAATACCACTGGTCAGGTGTCGGCCCTTTAAACCAAGCATCATAACCTTGATTATCTTTTCCAGTAGTATAGGGATCCTTACACTCGGGGTCAATACATTTCCTTCCAGTCATGTCTTTTGTATGATGGATAGACATATGTTGACTTTGTGAAACTATTTCTAAATTCTCAATTCGGTCGTCATCAGTCTGTTTATTTTTATGATGAATATGTTCATCTTCTCTTAACGGACGTCCCAAATGTTCGGACATTACAAGTCTACTTCTCTTAAGATATCCCTGTTTGTTTGAATTAGGATGATCGGGTCTGAAAACCCAGATATAACCATCTGTGTCGGGATAAAAACCGCCCTTCCAATTAGGATGATTTTCTCTTTTTCCAAAGTTATGCCCATAAGCATATCTATTTGGTCTACCATCACGTCCTATTATGGGTATTAACGTACCACATCCACAGGCACATGGAATTTTTTCTCGTTCGTCTCTTTTTTGTTTCTTGTAACAACTACTACACATCCCCCTACAGAAAATCTTGTTGGGTTTATTGCAGACAGGACAAGATTTATTTTGGTCTTTTTCGTTATTATATTCACTCATTATTCGCTCAAAATAATGAATAACTCAGGGGCTTAAAAACCTTTGGGTTTTACGGTTGACAAAGGATAGAATGTTATGGGTAGAGTTGTCGAAGGTTTAGAACTTTTCTCTTTTAACTCTTTAACCTCTCAACTTCTCTTACTATCAGATGTCTCAATAACTCTGAAGTTCTTTCATATCCTGTTTTTTTCTTTAAAAAGGCGATGTTTTTCAGGTCGGCCGGACTCATTCTCATGTAAAATTGTTTGTTAATCATGTTTCTTTTATTTTATCTATTATATATTAAGTATGACAGAAGGGGGCGGCTAAGTTAGGCTCGGGAACTGGAATTGGTCAGAATGTATCCATAGTAGGATTTAACAATGCTAAACCTATTAATGCATCTGAGGGTGGCCATCTTCAGGTTGTCAGTTCATTTCCCAAGATAAAATTAATTGGCCGAATTCAGGTCCGCACCACCGTTACAACACTGTCCGATCTTCCGTGTTCGTCCATTGTTATCAGGGCCAAGGAGGGGAACCTCGGCGATATCTGGATAGGCGGTATCGATGATGATGTTCCTGCAGTCAATGTCGGCATACCGCTGCATGAGGATGAACATATAATTCTCTATGTTGATAATGCAAACAAGGTTAGTCTGATTGCCGCCTCAGATTACGACGAGGTGTATGTTATAGCATATCTTGATAATGATTCTGATGTTGAGATTACGCCCGGTGACCCGCCGCCTCCCGATCTTACTGCTCCAACTGTTGTTTCGGTATTCCCTGCCAATGGAAGCACTTCGGTGGCCACAAACACGGCTATCTATGCTATCTTTGACGAAGAGTTGCTGGGTGCTACCATTACAACTACGAATATAACTGTGGCGCCTGCCATCTCGTATACGGTGGCCAAGGATTCCGTTGACCCCACCAAAGTGTTGATAATTCCCGACTCCAACCTTGCTTTTGCAACTGCATATACCATTACCCTGACAACCGGACTGACGGATGACGCCGATACTCCCAACGCTTTAGCCGCACCGTATCCGTGGTCATTTACAACCGCAGCAGCACCGCCACCACCCGATACTACGCCACCAACTATAGTTTCCGTAACACCGACAACGGGTTCCACGAATGTATCCATATCCGTAAACCCCGCCATAGCATTTTCAGAAGACCTGCTCGATTCATCGGTTACCTCGACTACCGTAAAGCTGACCAAGGTATCCAACAGTCAGGAAATAACCACAAACCTAGTACATTCGACTGATGGAAAGACTATAACGATGACACCCACATCTTCACTGGAATATTCTACAGAATACAGGATTGATGTTACGACTGGTATAAAGGATGTTGCCGGAAATGCACTGGCGGCTTCTTCAAACTATACGTTCACCACGGAAGCACAGGCCCTTGTGGCCACGTATTCTGTCTCTGGAAATACATATATCAATCTCAATGTATTCGGGGTGACCAAGGTGGGTGAATATCTCAACAGCAGTTCATCTATTTTGAGAAACGGCCGACCATTCAAAAAATTCATACTGTACTTTAGAAAGAAGGGCAACCCCTCATCCGATACGGTCACCATAGCCATTACAAATTCAACGGGTTCAGTTGTCCAGAGCCTAGGAAGTTTTAACATAACGAGTTTATCGACAAGTCAGGATACCTCAAAGACATATGAGATAACAGGACATACATTCTCCACGGGACAGATGGTCACAGTGTTTTACGATGGGGGCGATAGTGATAACGGACTTTATGTCAGGATTTCAAATACCAATGCTACATCCGATGGTTCGGCCACCTGTCTTCGTAAATACTATGGCTTTATCTATAACTCTTGGAGTACTGACACCAGTTCAGATCTAGCAGCAATCATGTATTCCTAATTTGTGGCTTCTAAAAGCCCCGATTTATACCCGTCAGAATATCCTATCAGAAATGCAAACCGATATTCATCCTGCAATTTTTCTATACTTTTTTTGTAAGAATCTAAAAGATTATTGAATATTGCGCCCCAAAGTTCAAGGTAACTTTCGTAAAGTCTATACAATAATTTTCTATTATTTAACTAGAATATATAAGAGATATGTTTGGTCATAGCCCTATCGAAGGGGATAAGGATAGACGCGTTCGTGTATATGCTGATAATACCGCCGTATCCGCTTCTACCGCCCAGTCCGAATATGCCCGATATCTTAATTTTATAGGTGACCGTTTCACTGCAGTTACAAATACAGTTGGAGGTGTCAAGACATATGATATCGCCCTAAAATACGCTGATAAGATAATTCCATATGAGGGCGGGGTTGCCAAAGGTTCCACCCCCGGCTATCTCAACTTTGATGGCAATCATTTCGATGTATCTTCTCTTGCTTCACAGATGTATACTGTCACCTCGACGGGCAGGGTGAAGGTAAATGATCTGGCAACGATAAGAAAGCTTCGTGTTACTAATACCACGAATAACACCGCCGTGACCGTGGCCGATGATTCGGGTAATGATGAGATAGACCTTACTTTTAACAATGATGATGTAATAGTACTTTCAAACGGGACTGTGGTAAATACAACGCCCCGCCGTGTTAACTTTTCAACGGACTTTACGGCCACCGATAACAGCGGTAGTGATAGGGTTGATATTGCACTGGCAAGCAGTGGATTTCTACCCAATCCATTGTTGGGTAAGAAATGGGGTATGTTTTACGGACCGCAATCAACACTTGTGGGAAGCAGTTTCGGTGATGGATTATGGAATTCTGTGTATTCAGGTGATAGTGGTTCGGCAAATGGAATTATAAGCTCCACACATGGGGTTGGAAGGAGATATGTTACTGGGGGCTCGGATAACGACCTCATAGAATGTCAGATAGATACACCAATTACAAGACTGGCCTTTAATCCACATCTATACTTTAAGATAAGTGGAAATAATATAGATGATAGCCGATTTTTCTGTGGGTTTCATTCAGGTACCATATCTACTGGGTCAAATACTTATCTGGATGATAAATCAGGCTTTGCACTTACCTATCAGTATGATACGGCCGAGACGGAAGATACAGTATGGAATATAAATAGAAATGACGGAAGTGGGACCGAACAGAAGGTAAGTTTGGGGGTAAATCTTACAGACACCGCTGTTTTTACAGTTGAATTAGTGGGTGATACTGCCAATAATAGATGGGGATGGAATCTCAACGGCGGTTCTTTTACATACTATACTCAGGGGGCTAGTGGTAATACGCCGGCCACAACAACAGACCTTGGATTCACATTCAGAATAGAACAGATAGGTGGTGGTGCTACGACCATGGATTTTTACTACGGTTATTGGACACAGGATCTCTAATAAATTTACCATGATGATATAAGATATGGTTGAAAGATATAACCGCAGGTCAACTGTTGGTATTAAACCTACTGACGCAAGTGTAGATTCGATATTAACAGAGATAGATACAGAGGATAGATACAGGTTTAATGAATACGGTAGATGGGAGTTCGTACCCCCAATCTCCTTAAAATCAAAAAGGATACAGACACTTTTTATTCCTATTACCAATCAAACAGGACTTATATTTGGAGATGGAGGTTGGCAGACTATCCTAGCCGAACTTCATAGTTCTGGCTGCATGATTTATCAGATAAGAACAACATTAACAGATACAGTCACAAGGGGTAGTGCGTTTGTAAACGACTTTGCACAGGTAGAATTATTACCCAAAATTCAGATGGTGTTTTCATTCAATGATACAAGTGATAAATGTTCGGCATTTATCGGACTTCATAATGATGTTAATGCCCATCCTGTAGATAATACAACAATGGCAAATAACGATCAGGCATTGATAGGACTTGGATTCAGAACATCGGACACCAATTACATGATATTTCACAATGATTCAAGCGGTGCCTTTACAGCAGTTGATACACTTATAGCAAGGGATACCAATGTCTATAAACTTGAAATAGAATACGAAACATCGACATCTGTTAGACTTTCTTTATTCGATATAAACATGGATTTGGTATTTGAAGATACATATACTATAGAAATACCGGGGTCGGGTATAGACCTAGCATTCAGGGCTTCTATTATCAATGTAGATACCGTCAAAAGATATGTTATCAATATGTTTGACTACATAAGACTTGAAAAGACAAGGCCACCTTTAAGTGCAACCACGGACTTTTAAGAACATGGTCAAGATACCCGACAACGATCCGAACAGATACGATAAAATAGTTCATAACTTCCGTCAGGCCCGACAGAAAGTAAAAAAACTGGATGATAACTATATTGACAGTACAAATAACAAAGTACTTTTCAAAGAAATCAGAGATATATTCATAGATATAGGCAAGATATTAAAAACTATGAACGGTGTTCAAAGAGACGATGATGTGGACTAGTATTTAAAAGTATAGGTTCTACTATTAGAACCTGTATGTTTATATATTAGATCGACAAGATAGCAGAGGTGGATGATAGAGAACTGTTAGATAAGATATTCGATGACGCCTTTCAAGGCTTATATTCTTAAATAGGTATAATATTTATGGCAGGAAAGAAATCAGCTTCCAACGGTATTGTATGGGTCGGGCTGGGAAGTTTATTTGGAGTTATTGTAGATTTTCTATATCAGAGCAACGCTGTTCCAGGAAGTAATACCCCCCTTCAGGGATGCAATGCTTTAACGGTGGGCGATGCAATGCAGATAGGCGCAATTTCGGGTGCTAATGTACTATCGGCCTTTACAAACAACTTTACATTTTCAGCTATTACAAGCGGGATGATTCTGGGCAATATCGCCCCCAAGATTATGGCCATGATGGGTAAACCAAGATACTTTATCTATGATCTTTCAAATACGGGTAGTATAAATCCAGTCTTGAGACAGCAACAGGCAACAACAGCCCCGAAAACAAGATTACCCGCTAAATAGATAAATAATCTAGAACTTTTGTAGATAACATTGGTCGATATTCAACAAACCCTGAGAAAGTTCTTCCCCGCCATGAAGATTCACGAAACCATGCTTCATATTCTATATGCAAAACAAAAAGATGGTGTTATTGAACCCGACAGGCATATGAATATAGATTATCTCGGTGTTATCGAGGATCTGATAAAGATGGGTTTGATAGTAAGGGATAATGGTAATCTAAAATTTACTATTTTAGGTTTGGAAAAGATTAATTATCTGAGAGAATTCCGTGGTTTATCCGAATAGGCCGCCGAACATTCCGCCACCTATTGAGATACCACCACTGGATGATGACCTAACCGGAATTTCTGTCTCTGCAGTTACACCACTGCTCTTGCCCCTTGCCGTTATGGTTACATATCCATCATAGGTTCTTGGGATTCTCATCTGTTCGTATGCCCTGCCATAGCCATCTGTTTTCTCGGATTCTTTGGTCTCTCCGCCCTGTCTTCCGCCTATAGAGATATTACCTACCTGAATTCCACCGCCTCGGCCACCGCCCGTGATAGTAAATGTTATTCTTTCTTTTGGTGTAAATCCAATTGCATAGATGGTTATGGATTCACCTACATTATACTGAGATTTCTGTGGGTGGATATAGAGCTGTCCTCTATGGTAAAAACCACCACCGCCGCCATAATACGGAGGTCGTTGAGGGGGATACATTGGTGGCCTACCTCCAGGAACAGGATATGGTAATGGACCACCAGGGGGGAATCTACTGTAATTATCCAAAGGAAGTCCCTGTGGCGGGCCTACAGGCAGAGTTGATAGTCTTGGACTTGGAATTGTAACTATGTTCTGGTCATCCAAGATGTAGGTTATCTCACCACCGGTTGTCTGCTGTTCCATTCTAACCAGGTCTAGTTTGGCCTGAATTACCGCCTGTTGTAATGTCCCTGACGGTATATTTGAGAATGAGATGGTCTGATATATCCATCCCGATTGTCCTGGGTTCAAGTAAGCGGAACCGGATAGACTTCCTTCGATGTTTAACTGTTCTATCGAGGTTTTAATAGCAAATTTGGCTGGTTTTCCACCTACGTTCTGTACCTGTGCTGCAAGTTGAAATGGCTGGTTGGTGTAGGTTACTTTGGGTGGTTGAACGGTCATTAATACTCCCTTGGCCGGTCCCTGTCCTACTCTACCACCCAAGAAATTGGGGGAAGTTGGGTCTAAAGTTGTCCCTGGAATACACGTACCGTTGTACCAGTAGAATCCGTAAGGACAGTTACCCGAGCTACTCATATCACCGGGGAAGGTAGGGTCAACACGGGGAGCGTAAAGATTAACATTGGTCCTTTCAACATTTGGTGCGCCCATCTGTGGAACATAAGACCTTCCCTGAATATCATATTGAACATTGGGCTGGTAAACAAACTTTAATCTATCTTTATCCGAAGGATCATTCCATGGTTGACTTGTGTTTTGAAGTTCGGCCATATCGAGTGGGTAGAGCCCTTCTTCCGTATCACCTAGGAAAAAACGTCTTGCTGCTAGTGCCATAAAGCATATATGAATCTATAAATAAAAGACTGATATGACTAAATTATCTCTAAATCCAAAATATGAAGAGTTGTTGAACTATCTGGCCCGAATGTTTAAACCTGTGAATAATTTTGATGAATTGGATGAGTTTGACCAAAAACAAATATTTCGTCATACAGGTGTAATTTGGAATATTGTTAGGGAAGGACTGAAAGGATAAATATTCTAAGATTCAATAACCTTTATGGCTAAAAAAACTGTCAGCGCACAAACGCCCAAGAACACCGATGTTCTAAAAATAAATGATATTATAAATCAAAAGATTGACATCCCAGCAGGACACCAGCTAACCTACTTCCCCATTACGGGGGCGGTAGCTTCAAGCTCGGTGGCCAATCAGGGTCCCCTACTCGTACTCGATACATCACCGGATACCTACTGGCAACCAAGCGATCAGGTGGCAGGCGCCCATATTGAATTACAGACTCCAAATCCATACGAATGTTACGGTGTGGATATAAAGTTCAAAGAAAGTGAGGGTAAGAAATTCAACCTCAAGGTCGACATTTTAGACAAGGAACACAACAGATGGCTTACAATTGCCACTGCAGAGTCAAGTCTTATAGACGACAATAAATACGAGAGATTCCAGGCTGCCCAGCACTTTAAAAGTGACACCTACCGTGTAATAATCAACTCGGTTTTCGATACCGCAACCAACAGTATCTACACCCAGCCCAAGATAACTCAAGTGCGTTTATTCGGCCTAGTACCGGACGCAGATGTGGCCAAATATAAAGTAATAAAGGATCAGGAGTGTCCCGAAGGCTACGGCAAGGATGCAGAATCAGGCCAGTGTGTCAAGTCTATACCTTCCGAGATTATAAAACCAAAAACAGTTGACTGTAAGTCAGCAGTAGATATGGGTACAGAAGAACCAACGGGTAATGACCCCGAGAATCTGTTATCCGTTAATCCAAATGACAAGCTAACTTTGAAAGGAGTAGGCAGTACAATCGAATACTCTCTATCAAGAACAGATGCAGTCTACGGTGTTTATATCCACAAGCTAAACAACCCGCCAAGACAATATACTCTTTTAACCGCCTTCTACAACGGACAGGATAAACAACCATTCTATTCTTTTGTGGTCGATATCCCCGATTCTCAGGACAAATATGTCCACATTCTAAACCAGCCCATCCGTGCAGATAGATTTGTTTTATCGGTGGTAGATAACACCGAACCAAACCAGTGGTTTTCACTGTTTGGATTATACTTAATCGGCTCACCGAATACTAAGGAAGAGACAAAACCAGAGAGTCCTAAATCAGGAAGAGTAAAGGATTGGGGATCCAAATATAAACAAAAGCCCAAAGAATGGAAGATAGTAGAAATGAAAGACAAGGACAAGAAAGGTAAGTTCAAAATTGTTGATCCAGATGATAAGAATGTGGCTGATATGTTTGACTCCAAAGAGGATGCCGAACAATTCATCAAGGTTGCAATATGGGAATCTGAGCATCCAACTAGTCCTCCGGTAGAACCACCTGTGGAACCGCCAGTTGAGCCACCCGTTGAGCCTCCAACACAACCACCAACAACTGGCGGAGGAACTACAAAAGATGGAGTAAAAATACCCTATGAAATAACCGGAAAAATGGAATATACATTCAGACATAATGACAGAGATGATGGTAAACGTATGGACTTTAACAACCTTAAAGCCGGAGAATATGTCAATGCAGCAGTAATAGGTTATTTTGCATTTCCAAAAGATAACGCTCCTGACGATGAGGTCAGTGGGAAATTTTCGGCCATGTCACATAGTGGTAAGAATAGAACAGAGTGTTTCGATATGGGAATGAAGATTAAAAACGGTGCAACAAGGATTCGTTATGAAGCAATACACCCCAACTATACAGGCGATTTAGGAACGGGAGAAAAAGGTCTACCATTAAAGACAAAATACATAGGATATATGTTTGTAAGAAAGAATCTTCCAAATGGCAATGTATTATGTGAACAATGGCAAGACCAAGGAGATAATGAAGGGACGGCACCAGCTAATAAATGGGTAAAATTGTTCTCATGGCAGGATCCTAAATACCAATTCAAGGACTATAAAGACGGACATACAATAACCATAAGAGTAGATGGAAATAATGTTGTTAAAGATATGAAACTAAAGTGGCTTGCTTTAGTAGAAATCAAATAATTTTTTTTCTACTTTCTTTTAGATAGCAATAGAAACAGGTAGTTTTATTATTATACCATTGTCTTCTATGTAATTTAGAAATATCATCATATCCCCTATTACATATTATACATATCCTACTTGACATATCTATCTCAGGTTTATGTTTTCTTGTATGGTCACCTTTTAAAAGAACCTGTAAATTTTCGGGTCGATTATCCCTCTTATCTCCATTAATATGATCCACATCATATTCTTTTGTGATATAATATCCTAAATCTAATTCCTTAAGATATCTATGAAGGTAGACCCGATTTCTTTTATCTCTATATTTATGACCTCTTCTGATTATTATGACATATCCCCTTGACTTATCTTCTGTAATTCCAGTTTTATAATGGGCTGAATCTTTACCGAACTTACCTTTATTTTTATGATTGAGTAAATATCTTCTAAGCCACCATTTATATCTAAGAGATGGTAAATCTATTCCACAACCACACCAACATTTTCCCCAGATAAATTGTTTATTTAGATAATCCGATTTCATTAGATAAGATTTGAGAAACCCTATTATAAATTATACTGCTAATCTAGAGTATTTAAGCAATGTTGTATAGTTATTGTCATGGTAGATAAGAAAAAAATAGATAATCATCCCAGTGCAGGTAATCCAGATCCAAAGACAGTAAGTAACGCCACCCGAGTAAATGAACCACATCCAGAGAATGTTGATCCAACACATCCAAGTTCCGGTACCGGCCCTAACCCAGATCCTAAAACTGTAAGTAATGCAACAAGGGTTAACGAGGAAGTCGCCGCACCACATCCAGAGAATGTAGATGATAATCACGGCAACCCACTTTCAAAAAAAGATAACGAATTACCTCCGTCATCTGATCAACCGGATGAAATTGAGAGAAAAGCCCGAGAACAGCTACAGTATGAGGAAAAAGGCAGAAAGAAACTAGTGGTAGAGGGTGGGGAAAACGATACAAGTCACGCCACCATAGGTAAGAACGAGGAAAAAGAAGCTAGGGAACAGAACAAGAAAAAATCTACTAAGAAGTAATTTTTATTTCATTTTTAAATTCATTATAGATATAAAGCGGGTCCAGTATCTCCCGAAGGTAGTCGGGCACAGTATCTTTTATTTTATGACATTCTTCCTTAAAGCAACAGCGTTTGCACTTTACATTCTCGGGGCCCTCTACGTAAAAGTCTTTGCATTTGGGTATCATACCAATATTCTTTGTTTTAATCGCTTCCACGAAAAAATGCTTCTTTATCATCAAATTCTCTTTAATCTTGGCCCGAATTGGGTCGTCTCTTGGAATATGGACCTTCCATTCCTTGAAAGGAGATTGTGAGACGTCAATATTCTTTAGCTTCATTATGAACTTGTGGTTGTTGTGGCGTATTACCACGGTCCCGTATTCAACATCCATCATGACCATGTAGGTTACCAGCTGTACCAGATATCCGGGGAATGAATTGTACTTTTTTCTCTTTGAATTGGTGGATTTAACATCCAGTGTCGACCCCAACACCTTGTAAGCCTTTTGATACGCATCGGCTATATCGTCATCGTTGAAAGGTGAGACGGTGATGAATGAATTGGTGTCCTTTAGTTCTAAGATGATAGAGTTATCCTTTCTCACAAGGTCGGGGCGGCCCATTATACCCTCAAAGAATACATTTCGTTGTGCGTCCATCTGGTCGCCCATTTTCTTTGATATGGCAAGCTCTGATAACTTGCCCCTTACAAAGTTGTTGATATCTTCTTCCGTCAGGTAGTATAAATGTGGGTGGGTTCTCTGCATGACTGGCTTAGTTGGACACCAATTTCCGACTATATCTGATACATGTACCGTGATATTTTCGGCGTCATGTCTGTCGGGGCTGGTGAACTCTTCGTTTAACGTCTTTAAGATTTCTGTGGAAAACTCGGTTCCTTCTGATATGAATATCGGCATTATTCTAATACCTTTAATGCTTGTTCATATCTTGTCTTTAACCTTTCTCTTTTTTCGGGGTTTTTAATGTTGTCTATTGTACTTAGATTATGTTTTAGGTCGGCTATCTTTACAATTCGGGCCACTTCATTAGTCTTTATCAATTGAATAGTTTCTTCATAAGAAAAGGATTTTTTGGTCAACAATATAACAGCATAGGCTATATGGGGTCCGAACTCTTTAACCAGTTCATCCTCTGTAGTATTTGTATCCTCTAGGACATCATGTAAAACAGCAACAGACGCTATATAATCAGTCATTATTTCCACGGCTAATGTGGAGACTATAATGGGATGTTCTATGTAGTCTGTACCGTCAAGCCTTTTCTGACCCTTGTGTTTTTCCTCGGCAAATTTAAATGCCTTTTCAAATAATTCCATAAACGCTAAAGGGATAAAGGATTATATATGAGTTTTGGTTAGGGAAGTTATGGAACAGTTAGAACGTTTAATAGTAATAAGGAATAAACATCAGGTGGCTGCGGAATTAAGAAGCAAAGGTGAAAAATATAACTACGGTGACTATCTAGACAATACTGAATACTTTAAACTCTGTTTTATGATCGGAGTTTTGGCCGATAAGGAGAGAGAAAATAAATGAGTAATCCAATTGAAAAATATCTGAATGAAAGCGGGCGGGATGTCTTGCTTATAGAGAAAGATAAATTCCTGAATGATGACGACATAAACACTCTTATCAGTTATTGTTATGGAATACGAAGTAAGATGCAATATAGGTCGGAGGTAGATAAAAGTAATAATATGGTTGAAAAACTAGAATATATTCGGGGACTTTTAAAATGAAAATATTATCTTGGCGGTTTTCATTAAACAAGGATAATAACTATGATATCTTTGAAGAACATGATGAACTAAATAACTGGGTTTATATCAAAACAGTGGATGATATAATGGAGATGTGGAATAAATGAAATGCTCTATGTGTAAAGAACTATTGAAAGATTTAGGATTCTGGATATACATGAAGACAAGCTACGGTACTGTAAATAAAGCAGCCCAGATGCGGGTATGTCAGCTTTGTTATGAGGATTCTAAAAAATGAGTCACCCAGAAAACACATTAAAAGAGATTGTACAGAGGCAGAATAAAAAGATAGAAGGATTGGAAAGAATAATTCATGGGATATTAATCTCATATCAAACGATATCCCCTTTAGACGATAAAGGGATGTTAATGAAGGAATTCGATAAGGTGAGAAAACTATGACGGTCGACCTACAGAAAGAAGGTGAGAAAATAGGGGTCGAAATATACGAGAGGATAGCTCGAGACTACGCCGACCTGGATTATAAGGACTTTAGAAACCTGGTAGAACATATCTACGCTGGAATATTTCACAGGGTCTACGAAGAGACCTACAAGAAAGACAGGGGTGTCGAATACTGGAATGGTAATACAAAATGAGTCACGAAGATGGAAAAATAATAATTAACTGTCAGGATTGTAATAGAACGTGTTTAACGGTAGAAGTGGGCAAGGTTGTTTTCAGTGGTATAGGTATGAGTGTAAGATGTGTTGCCTGTGAAACAGTTAGGGCCAAACATAAATTCGGTGTAAACTATTGAACAAATGCCGTAACTGTAAAAAAGAACTGGAAGGTTTTTCAGAGATTTGTGAGAGCTGCTTCAACAGAGATGAATGATTACTATCATACATTGTTTATAGAAAGGGTTGATAATGGCTGGTACTCCGTCACTTACAAAGTCAGCGATGGATTCAAGAATACGGTAGTGATGGATGAGTCCAGTCTTACAAGTCTCTATAACCTGATAGGGCGGGTTTTGAGGGCCGACCCAGAGAAAGAGAACTCTTGGAGTACAACGGTGCAGGGAAATTAATTAGCTAATATGTGCAACATCCTATATAACCTGTGGAAAAAATGCAGGGGCTATGTGCAAGATGCAAGTGTGTTATCCTGGAATTCAAACCGCATCTTGTTTCTTTTATGACAGTCTACGAAGCAGCACATGTGGGCAGACCAAAATGCCCCCAGTGTAACAAGAAATTAATATTAGAATACAGAGAGAAAGAACATGATTGACGACATATTCAACCGCGCCGGTTACAACAATCTATCACAGGACGATAAAGAAAACATAGCCAAGTACCCCGCATTTGAGATTTTTATGAAGAACTCTTATTCGATGGAACAGCTCGAAGCCTCACATCCCAAAGAGTACAAGATACTGACGGACATGCACCTAGAGGCCGCATTAAAGTCCAACCTGTGTGAAGAGTTATTGAAAGTCTACCATGATTTTGTATTTAACTGTCTTTTGAAGGACAAGAACATACTGGCGGCGATAATGATTTACAAAGAAAAAGAGTTCAAAGAATTCGGGGAGAAGGGTGAGAAGATAACCGAGAAATATCTGAAGCTGGGTGATGAGTTCGAGGCAACATTAAAATAACGAATAAAATGAAAACAATAATTATTGTTACTTATCTTAAAAGAAGAGTATGATAATGGAATAAGGGGCGGGCTTCATTATACATGATGCTCTGTAACAATAACCACAACTTTACACACTGGAATCATTTCAGCCCCACGCGGTCCTACAAAACACATAAACGCTGTTCTAATTGTTCTATTATTGTACCACTGGATCACGGTATTTACTGTCTATGCTGTAAAAGTAAACTGAGGGTGGGAAAGTATTGAATCTTAAACAAGCCGCAATGATGTCACACCATGAAAAACACCCATGGATTCAATATCATGATATATTCTATGATGATTTCAAAGATATTTTATACTGTAGAACATGTAAAAAGATAATTTATTTTGCGGGACAAAAGGAGATATGACGGTAGTTAATGAATGAATCTGTTATTGCATATAGAGGATGGCAGAGTATTAATGATTATTTGGATTGGTTAATATCTGACTATTTTCAAAAGGATGGTGATGGTGATTGGGGCGACGGATATCTTATAGAAATAGCTGATGCGATATGTGATGAATACGACAAGTTGGTCCCAGTGTTGGAATGGTTGGAGAAAAAGTTTGAATGATCAATCATAAATGTGAAGACAATATGGAAGGATTTGAAATATTCAATCATGGTGACGAAGATCCAGAGGAATATGGATGGTGGATGACTACCGATGATGGATATCAATATGCTAGGGCAATTAATTACTGTCCTTTCTGTGGAATGGATCTGATGAAAGTAGAGTGGGCGGACTTAAAATAGTTTGTTATACACTCTTATCTATGAGTTCAGTAGACGGTGAGGTAGCCATTGATGCAACTACAGATACAACTGTGATAGAACCAAAGAAGAAAAAAGAAGTTATAAAAGAGGAATAACCCTCTGATATTTATCCGTATTGGATTTTTGCTGAAGCCAGATCAGCAGAGTAGGCGGCGTGTTTGCCTATAGAGTAGGGGTTATACACGTTCTTATCATCGACCAAAACCAGTGGTTGTAAACTGACGTTTTTGGCCCCATATTTTTGCTGCAGTTGTTTATATGCCAGGTTGAGGGACATTGAGCCCGAAAAGTAAACTTTGTTAACCAGTACTTGGTTGACCATGATTCCAATTATATCAACTTCGACCATATCTTAACTATGATATTAGAATATTTAAGTAGATTGTTCTATAACTTTGTTCTATTGATATAAAACATATCCATCTATACGAATGGTGGTCGAACCCGGACCCATCACCTTTAGATTAAGCCTGTCAATTGCCCCCACCGTAAGAAAATCAATATCGCGGTGGTCGTTGGCATCCAGCTCGCCCACAACCTCGGCGTCAGAATCATCACGGGGGTTTAGCTTGAATTGTACGTCCTCGGAACCGTAATTCTTCAAATACAGTTTGCAGAGTTTATCACGTGATATACCCCATCTGAAAAAGTTGGGCGGTGCTAACTGCGTATTAACGGAGTAGACCTGCCCCGCCCTTTTGGGTACCTCGTATATTTTTTTATTGATAAAATCCAGCTGCTGGGTACCGTTGGCGTCTGTCATTATCAGTTTAAAGCCTATGTGATCAAGATTCATGTCTCTTTACCTTAATATTTAATATTATTTCTTTATCACATATAGAACATTTGGTCGGCCAGTGTTCAATATCATCTGGAATTCCGAATCTTGTTCTTTTAATATCTTTACTATATGTTATTTCTCCGCCGGTATATTTTAAATCATGGCCCTCAATAATACATTTATTCATTTTGATCTCCTTATCAAACATGGCTGACAATATGGAAAATGACTAAGAGCTATAGCCCCCCCGCAATCGGCGCAGTATTTTGTTTTATTACATCCTGGAAAGCCACATTTACCAGCATAACAGAAATCAACATTAGTACTATGAATATCCACACTCTGTTTACGTTTCTTTAACTCGGCCATAACATCTAATTTTTGACGCCGGTAACTATAAGCTTTCATGTCTGTTGTTATAATATTCAATAAAGAATAAAACTCTATCGTGGATCATCCTTTTTACAAAGTTTATCTTTTCAAGTCTAACACTGTCTTTTATAGACTGGATATCCACCTCCTGGGTACCCAGGTTGATGTGGGCCAGCATGTCTGTAATGTCCAGCTCGGATAGCATTAACTGGATAACTAACTCGGAGATATTAATTGGGGGACCATGATCCAGTTCCAAACCTTTTTTCATTCCCCTTAATAATGCATCAATATAGAAATGGAAATACTCCTGAATCTTTGACATGTCTATCAGCAGTTTATCGGATGCTTCCTTTAGCAGTTCGTGGTAAGCCAGCAGTTCGGAATGGTCATAGTCCTTTCCATCCACAAAGTATCTACAGCTTTCTAACATAAAGTAATTGAATTCCTTGATTAGAGGTCCCTCTTGTAAGTAGTAATCAACCTTTGCATTGAAAGGGGCCATAAGCCAGTTGTACAGATTTATGTAATCTCCTTTATGCCTCTGTAAACTCTCGAGCATCCTTTCGGGGGTTGTAAAATAATACCGCATGTATTTTTTAAAAGAATTAGAATAAATAAAGGTTCGATGTAATGAGAGATTATGATGACATTTGATTATAATAGGGTGTCTACAGATGAAGATGATGTTATTTCAAGTGAGATTATAGTGAGGATGCACACTGAACTTTTGCTTAACATAATAGATCATCCCAAGTGTCCACAGGAAATAAAGAATATGATAGATAAACGACTAGGAATTATAATCCCCGTATTTCAGGATTATGTAGGTATTAAAGAAATTATAAAACCCAAATTAAAAGATGGGGAATGGGAATTAGGTCAAGTTGTTTTTAAAAACGGTATTAGGTATCCGTTTATAGGGGCCGGTACAGCAGAGGCATTTCCGGAGTTGTATAAAAATGAATAAATTAAGGTAAGATGTAGACAGGCTATGGGCGAACATTCCTGTGAGAAATGGGATTTGTTAATGAAAGAAGGGGCCATTGAAATAGATGAAAGCGGGCAATTACTTGGTGTATATGTTGACTATGATTCTGATTGGAGTTATACACATTTAGACAATCTACAGTTTGAATTATGTCCATATTGCGGGGCTAAACTTTAAACTTAAATTAAGGTTCGATGTAGAGAGGTTATGCGTATCTGTCGGGTCAAATACTGTTATCTACCAGTGTTTGATAGTAATTGGCGGGTTTGTTTTATTCATAGAGCGATATGGATGGATTCAATAGTCCATAGGTATAAACCATGGAAGGATCCTCTCAAATATAAGGCAAATTGGAAGGAATAACCTTGAAAATTTAAATATATAAAGAACTAACTTTAGTTATTGTCTCATTATATCTACCGCGCCTATGATAATAAAGAAAGGAAATGGTTTTACATGGATGCGCTGGGTAATGATTATTTTTCAGAAAAGGAGAAATCCGTTATATCGGTAAACATTACAACAGAGACAATAAAAAAGCTGGATAAATACAGGGCCCCGCTCGGCCTTTCTAGAAGTAGATACATAGACTATGTTATCAACGAACATTTTTCCGTGGTAGAGAATGAATAAATAACGGTTGAATATAGTCAAATTATGCATAGATTTTCAAGGGGCGAACATTCATGTAAACTATGGGATGAGTTTAAGGCTACTGATCATAGAACATATGTTAATCCGTTTATAAGATGTCCCTATTGTGGCGACCCATTAGACAAATATAGAAAATGTTATGTTTATGTTCAACTCGATACACTTCATTATAAAGAACCTAGACTTAGAAAATTTATAGAGATATTAAAGAAATATTATAAAATCACAGATGAATTTAGAAATGATAATGGTTCTATATGGATTTTAAATTTAGAGTGTGAAGGTGATGGTGATAAAATAGCTAAAAGTTTAACACAAGGACATTGGGAAGTTAAAAGTGCCCATGATAAAAGACATGATAGATGGACTCTAAACTAATAAGTCCCTATTATAATCACATCTGTGTTGGCGTCTACCTTAAAGTTCAGAGACTCGAAAGTTGGCTTGCTGGCCTCTATTGCCCTAACACCGCTGGTTATCTTTGAATAGGTTTGTATATGGTCTTCCTCGTTTGTTGCATACCATAATGGCCCACCTGATACCACCTCTATTGAGATAGCAAATATCTTTTTAGATGGAAAGTTACCTCGGATATCCCTCTTTATGTCGGCGGGGCCGATACAGCTGGCAAGGTCGGTAAAGTCCAGTCTAACAACACCGTCTGCAGTGGTCATTGAATGAATTAACGTAACCTCTTTACCTTCGATATGCTCTTCCTTTGTCTTGATACGTTTAAAGTCCTTGAGCTCGAATAGCAGTTCTGATGTGTTTTGACGTAGCTGGTTTAAGAGCTCGGTGTTCAGGGCCGTCAGGCTGATAGACTCGGCAATCTTTAATCTAAGATCCCTTTCCCTCAGAACGGGGTCGAGTTCATGTGCCTTGGCTATCTTGGCAGCCTCTTTCTTGGACTCTTCTGCAATATCCGTTCCCGAGGTTGTGTCGGCGTTCTTCAAGCGTTCTATGGCGTTATTTAGACTTGTATCCATTACCACGGCGTCCTCGTATTCGTTCTTTAAGGATATACTATCGGGTCCCGAACCACGTCTGTTTGTTCTGGTCTTCCAGTCCTTTCTAACTCCTAGGTCTACTTCCTGTATTGTCAAAGTATTGTCATCATCGGCCATTCCGCCCTTGATAACGGGATCTTCTGTAAATATCTCGTTGATATCATTCAATGTATTGAGATAATCATTTCCAAATGGGTCGACGTTTACTAAAGGTAACTGTGAATCGTTAGGAATCACAACTTTCGCTTTTTCTTCGGCCGAACCACGTCTTGGTGCTTTCATATTCTTTTTATAACACTAGGAGATTAAAAAGAATATGCTAGTAACCAGGGAGGAAAAAGAACAGCTACAAAAGGCCATGTCGCATTTTAAGGAGATAGCCGATGTAAACAGCCGTTATTCCGATACACTTGTGGAAATGCTATCTTTTTTTAACACACTTGTACAGGAACTCAAGGACAAGGACCCGCAATTAGCTTTAAGAATAATGAATAAGGTAACCGATATTACAAAGAGGGGGATTATGGATAATGAATAGAGACGATGTGAATTTTATAAGAGAAAACTATGAATGGTTGGTAGAGTTAGTTAGAGAACCAGAACCATCCACGATTGGAAAAATTTGTAATGTTCTTGGTTGTAATGATGAGGTTGCCGAAAATGGATGGATAATATGTAATCGTCATATAATACTTGAAGAACAATGGACCCGTGATGGTAGTTTCAAACATAGAAACTGGAAATACAAGAGTGATTTAAAATGAACATTGAACTACCTTCTGCTTTGCAGGATAGGATTCGCGAACTTGTCAAGTCAGGCTTTTACACTTCTGAATCTGAATTCGTGATAGAGGCCGTCAGGCTGCACCTGCAGAATCAGAAATTCAAAGAACTTGAAAGATTATCAGAGAGATGGGTTAACAGTACCGGAGTTTACAGGATTCCATACTGGGGAGACTTTGTAGATCCTAGACTTGGTTTTCATCTTTAAGGCATTTAAACTCGTCAACATCCGTCCTCAAAAGCTTCTGTAACTCCTGCACCTTGACGGCGCACTCCTTCTGTCTTTCCTTCTCGAATACATCCCCCTCATCCTCACCCAGCCTTTTACCTATCTTGTAACCCTGCCAGCTGCGCTTAAGACCACCCCATAGCTGCGCCCCCTTTATGGACATGTACGGACTGTCGTAATTGTTGGCCAAATTTACTATCTCATCTGGCTGCACTTTTTCTACAGATGGTTTGTCCTTTCTAGTAAGCACGAATTCTTTTAATTCTTTTTGCTGCGACCTAACTATCCTGTTTTCTTCCTTCATCTTTTTCTGCAAACTCTTCTCAAGACGTGCCTGCACCATCTTTCTTATTACGTAATCACTTTTTATTAGCCTTTGACGTCTTCGACGTAGATACAATACCTTTTAAACCAAAGAAAAATATATGAACTTTTGTAGAACAGTCAAATATGGCTATTATCACGTATGCGGTGCAGAGTCCTATCATGGCCAGTATGGATAGATACTGCACCAGTTGATTATCGAAAACAAGGGATATTATCGCAGCTGTGGCTACCACCAGGAATACAAAGTATATTATACCGAAATATTTGGCCAACACTTTAATATCGTATAAAAAGATTAATAGCATCAATGCAGTTTCTGGCCACCATTACCAAGCCCCATATGACGGCATTTAACTTTTATAAAGAGGGTGAGAAGCTTTTCTGCACCGTCAACAACTCTAAATATCTAAACGAGATGGAATACTATCCTAAGGAAAAGTGGCTTGTTCTCAAGGACTTTATGAAGGCGGGGGCCGGTATCAAGCGAGACGGTGGTAAGAATGTAAAGTTAAGCGGGATCAAGATCCTCGGTATTAGGATAGAAGACTATATTCTGAACAAGATATTCTGGAATAACCATTTCAACATACAACATGACGAGTTCACATATCCTAACTACCTTGCCTACATCGAAAGTATCCGTAACAAGCGCGGGTTTTTAGTCCGTGTCTGTGAGAATAATAAAATATGCGGTACAGCAATGCTTGTATCTACAATCAAGGGTTTGCGTATCAACAGCCGCGCACAGTTTAACACCGTCAAACATGCTCTGGATAGAAAGCCCCGCAATTCCAGACCGCTAATCTACCATATGACAGATAACTACTACTTTATCGAACTCCGCACTTCAAAAAAGTTCAAGTGCTACAGGTGCATCACAGGGAGATACTACACGAATAGTTACCTCTACGATCTGGATCATTATGGATGGAAAAAGTTAGGGTCAAAAACCGATAATTCAGCGGTTTGATAAGCCGATTGAACTTCATCTTGTCAATCATCCCCGCCACCAAGTCCAGAGACGTTGAAGAATCTATAGACAATACCAAACCTTTATCGTAACCCTTTCTACCTACTTGAAGTTTCAATAAAATCGTGGCAACTTTTAGATTATAAATAGTTTAGGGAAAAGGAAGGAAAAACCTAACCCTAAACTAGGTGGGATGTCTTCACTCAACCCAACATCCAAATATGAACAAACTAGCTTAAAAAGAAAACGGCTGTCTTATCCAGTTGTTGTGCCAGTTGGGTTCTGGATCCATCGGGTTTCCCCCGAAGAATGGGTGCGGCATACCTGGGCTTGTCAGGATACCTTTGGCTGGCCCCTCATATCTGAATGGTAAAGAGTAGTAGTTCTCGGGGAACATGGTCGGCTTTTCTCTATATCCATTTATGAAATGATTGTACTGCTGTACCCATTCATCCGTGATGGGGCGGGTAGACATCTGGTTCTGCAAATCAACAAAGGGATCCGGATCCAGGATAGCGGGACCCATATCATATACTTGATTGGTACAATTGAAAAATTGTTTGAAAAGTCCACACCTTTGAGTATGAACAAAGACAGCAAAAGCAGCTAGAGCAAGCCCACCCAATAAAATATGATTACGGTTTATCTTAATCTTCTTCATAAACAATATATATGTTATTTTTTATTTAATTATCTTCTTCAATCCTTTCGGCCCCATAGAACTTGAAATCGGTAAGCCATACAAACAAATCTAATTCATAATCCAGACGATTAAGTATGATCCTATTTTTCAATATCTCTCGTCCATACCCAAGATATTTAGAAGGCCATTCCTTATTCATATGTTCTGTTTTAAGAGGCGGGCCAAATCTTCCACCGCCTAACGACATCTTCTACACCCATTATTAAAGCAGTCTAAACAAACATTACCTACAAAGCTGGTCTTGTCTTTCTTACAATTTTTGCATTTCGTCATTTCAATTCCTCCTTTACTGATTCATAGATATAATTCATTTCTTCTTTGAAAACTACCATATTACCATTCTCAAATCTAAATGTAAAAGCCTGATGATGTTCATCTATTCCATGTTTTGTTATCATGTTTATTTCAAAGGCCGTTTTCTTTACTCTATCTTTTGAATAACTCTGGATTTTAAAATCACAATATGGACATTTCATCATTTTAATTCCTCTCTTGTTACATCATCCATGAATAGATTCTCGCGGCTTATCTTTATCTTTAAACGTCTCACAACCTCGCCTATCTGTTTATCCGATTCATGAAGTAATTGTTTGCGGCGTTTTAATTCTTGTTGTGTTAGTCTCTCATACACATCTTTTTCGATGTTTTTTCTTAATTCTTCTATGTCACTCATTATTCTTTAACCCCCCTTACAAGTTTTAATGGGCCTTTATCTTTATAGTTAGGATAATATGAAAGCCCGCCAAATATCTTAAACACCCTGAAACTATTTTTCATATTTTCGGGGTTTATACTCAATTTATCTTCAAATTCAAACTTGTATAACCAATCATATATTTCCTCATCTTTAAAAACATCCAAGACTATAAATCCCCGAGAACCTGTTTTACTATACAATATTAATCGTTCATCTGTTATTTCAAGTCTGCTCACTATGTTATCTGGTCCCACCTTTTTCTTTTCTGTATCTATCTTGTCAAGAAATCCCTGTCTTAATATTTTATAGAGTTCATCTTTCTCATTATCAGAAAGTATTGAAACTAAATCGACCATCTTCACAGCTTACCAAGGCTCCCCGTTATTCTGCTGATTACATCTATCTTGGCCGGTCCGACCCCCATTGCCTTTATCTCATTGGTCTCGATAACATGCTGTGCTATATGGTTATCCATACAGAATTTCTCCACCTTCAAGAAATAGTTGGGATCCTTTACCTCGTAGAATCCCTTGGGCATACCCAGGTCATACCACTTTGTAAGGTCGTGGGTATCGGCCTTGACAAGCGGTAAAGCGGAAGCAGAGGATACGTAGTTTGCAAACTGGGTCCGGCTCATGGTCTCGGGCTTGTAAAGTAACACAGCCTGAACAACGTTGGAAGGGTTGTTCTTTGAGATTTCTTTGTAGAGGTGTACCAGGTGCTGGGCATGCTCGTGCTCTTTCTTTGCCACATAGTGTTTTACCTTATCGGCCAGCACCTGGGCGTTTGTCTCGCCCTGAAAGGCTCTTTCGGCCTGTATACGCAGGTCTTCCTCAACTGCCGAGGATAGAAACTGTATATTTGTAAATAGTCGTGTGGCGGCCTCAAGGTATATATCATCAAGCGAAATTTCTGACATCGTCAATATCTTTGACAAGACTACTAGCTTATATAAATTTATTAATGAGAGAAAATTACAAACTTTATTGTCCGAAATAATTAAGAAAAACTTTAAAAAGATAAACAAGACCCGCCGTTCAAGGGGTTACAACTTTGAATATTCTTTGGTCAAGGCTTTTAACGATAAAGAAGGTTGGACTGCCCGAAGGTTAGGTGGGAGTTCAACTGGTTTACCCGATATAGTAACAACGGAGAATAACAAATCGGTGTTATATGCTATCGAATGTAAAAGCGGCGAATCAAATATTCTATATATCCCTTGGGACCAAATTGAAAGGTGTAAATGGATAACAGATAACTTTCTCAGTATATATGACCACAGACTCATAGTATTTGCCTTCAAGTTCAAGGGCACTGCCAAAAGAAAATTACAGTATAGAATTATACCTTTCAGGTCGGTCGATGTTTTGCCAGCCAAGGGCGTCGCATATAATCTATCCAAGGAACTATTATTGATTCATCTTGTAAACGGTGGAGTCCTACATGCACAGGGATTCCATAAATTGACCTCAATATCCGAATTTGTCAACTTTCTGTAACGCTTTTGTCAACGGTTACCAATCATAATATACATATACCCCTTTGTATTGAAAGAGAAATACAATGAAATATCTACTAACCCATACTGACCAGCAAGTCATAAAGCGGGTAACCTTTTTATTTTCAAATGTCGATAGGTGGGAGTATGTCTGACACTGTATCGCCCCCGTCGCAAACATCTACTCCCATTTTCGGCCCTATCGTAAAAACACGCATATCATCCTTTAATAGTGTAGTAGAACAATCTTCTATACTTTCAGAGGTAATCGAAGAACTTTCAAAGCCCCGCGAACTGGATAACACGGAAATCAAACGCTTTTGTATGAGGGAGCTATCAAAGCCCACCCTTTCTAACATCGAAAACCCCGATACATTCTACTCTTCAATCAAAGCCTATATGGATGAAAAAATAGACTCTGGCGATAGCAGTCTTACAACAACAAAGATGATCAACAGTCTAAACCAATTTATCGACTCTAGGATGAACAAGATCCTGATGACATGTTTCAGACATTATAATAACGAAAAGTTGTTAGAGGAACAAAAAGCTTTCATGACACCCCAAGAGCTGGAAATGGCCCAAAAAGTTATTGAAACAATTAAAAATTTCAGGGAGTTTATCTACCACTGACTGTAATTCATGGTGACGCCCTAGAAATCCTAAAAGGAATGGAAAATGAATCGGTCGACTTTACATTTACCAGTCCTTCACCTTTCGGACAGGGCGACCAAGGAATTGGAAGTGAATCTAATTATAATGACTATCTCAATAAATTACATTTATTATTTACACAGGTTAAACGGGTATTGAAAAAAACAGGGTGTTTATGGGTTAACATCAATACCAGTCATCATGAAAACGGAGAACTTATTCCTATACCCGAATATTTTCTATGTGAGATGAGGGCCGCTGGTTGGATTTTCCGTTCACATTGTTACTGGGTTCGCACCGAGAAATTCGATTATCAGGAAGATTATAACCGCTTTGCCCGAGACGTTGAACATCTTTATTTTTTTACAAAAACTAAGGACCACTATTTCAATAACCCCAGCCAGAAAATTCAAAGTTCAGTATTCTATGCTGATTACAAACCCCCTAAACAGGACTTTGCAAGTGGTTTTCCCGAAAAAATTATAGAACGATGCATAAACCTTACATGTCCGCCCAAAGGAACTGTGTTGGATCCCCTAGCTGATTCGGGAACTACGGGTGTGGTTGCCAAAAGGATGGGCAGAGATTACATTCTCGTGGACATTGAGTACGAAAAAGTATTAGCCATGAAAGCCCGCCTCGGAGAAAAATGAAGTTCAACGTATTAAGGCATACTAGACATATATAATATGAACAGACTCGGCGCATACCTTTTCTTCTTTATATTCGTGGTAGGATACAGCACTTTCACCGTTTTCTATACAACATACGGGTTCATACTAACCGGCACATTCGATATGGCCACATTTATCATAAGGCTGATTGCACTCTCGTTCATATATGTCATGTTTGCAATGTTCTGCGACGTCCTGAGGCGGAAAAGGCTGGTAGCTTAAATATTTTTAATTATATAATATATTATGTTTGACATAGTATCTGGCCTTGTAATTTTGATAATTGGTGTGATAATGTACTGTATAGGAAAATATGTAACGGAATTACCGGCTGCATTAGCAAAAATACTTGTAATTTTAGGGATTGTATTAATGGTAATAGGCGTCATTATTATAGTCATAGCCCTACTTACAGGGGCGTTGGGTGGACCCTATTATTATGACTGGGATATGCTAGCCTATCAACCTGTCCTCCAAAAGCTGTAATAACTCATTATTTTGTTGTGATATTTTCTGTGAATTTTCCGTTATATTTTTGATATAGGTAATTACTTCCTCACTCTGTTCTAGGGCATCACTGTTTGTCTGTACGCTCATATAGTTGAGTGTGTTACTTGCAATGGAAACCACTATAAATAAAATCAAAGATCCAAATATAAGGTCGTTTGATACAAAAGGTGACATATTATCTATTAATATTAACTTTTAAAAGACTGAGAAGGTCGAGGGCGTATTTAGAAAGACATACCATAACCACTGCAAGTGCGATATAAAGGAAGACTATGTTGTAATGGGCCAGTTTGATAACGGTGGCAACAGCGATGGCGGCCACTATAACCAGAAATATCCTGTCTTTAAACAGTCTGTTGAGGGGGCAATATAACAATAGTTAATAGTTTATATTGAAGATTATTTTAAGTTGACTAAATGACATCAGACGAACAACAAAAAGAACTAGAGGATAATGCAACCGCCAATGAGATAGAAAGGTTAAAGTCTTTGGAGACGGCAAATGAAGGTATTAAGAAAGCCCTGGACGCCCAGATACAAAAGAATCAAATAAACGAACAAATATTCATGAGAATATCCGCATTTCTGGACGAGATATTAAAGTCAACAGCACGAACTACATATCTTGCTACGATGGCCAAGGATATTGTGGATGGGAGGAATCAACCACAACAATAATTATTTTTTTACCCCGAACTTTATTTTTAATTTCCTGATACATCTCTCCTTTTTTTTATGTTTATATAGTAGATAGTTTACTATTATTTATGCCGACATCTGAATTCCGAAAAAGACATTTCAATGATCCATGTATAATATGTGGTAAACCCAAACAATATTCCTCATTTAAAGGTCTGTGTGCTGTTTGTGGGAGAAGAAAAAGACAACAAGCATCCCCATTAAAGAAATGTGAATGTACAGAGGAATGTCAAGAGATGATATATAGTATTTCATTGAATGGTAAGCCGCAGAAGTATAAACATGGACATAATAGTAAGGGAATCCATAAGGCTGAAATTAATGCCGGCCAAGGTTATATCTATGTATTTACAAAAAGACAAACAAATAGAACTAAAGATGGTTATATTCGGAAACATAGATTAATCTATGAAGAATATCATAAATGCTGTTTATTACCTTGGATTGATATAGACCATATTAACGGCGACAAGACAGACAACAGAATTGAAAATTTACAAGCATTATCCCGTAGTAAACATACTAAAAAACATAAAATACCTTTGGATATGTCTAACCGTATATGTCATTTATGTGGTTCGAATAAAACATATATCCAAAAACATAATAATAGACCACTTTGGCATGTAATAGATAATCAATTTACTTGTAGTTTATGTTATAATAGAATTAATTATCATATTAAACATAACATTACCGTTTTTTTACGCCGAATTTTAGCTTGAGTTTCTTAACGCAACGCTCCTTGACTTTGTCACTATATCCGTATTTGGCCTGACTGGCCGAGCATATACGATAGACCCGCTCTAGCTTTTTATCATTTTTAGATTTCATAGTATATATAATCGATTAAATTTAATAGGTTTATGGGAACTAACTTTTATCTTGGGAAATATGTCTACGAAACAAAATACGAGAATCATATAGGTAAGCGCAGTGCCGCCGGACTTTACTGTTGGGATTGTGATGAAACTCTCATAATAGGGGGTAAGGACATGATTCATAAAGGCAATACGGGAGTTTATGACAACTGTCCCAAATGCGGACAGAAAAAAACAAAAGAAACCATAGAAGAATCAAGCGGCGGACTTGAACTTGGATTCGGTGACAGATATAATTTCAAAAGAAAAAAAGGTGTTCAGACATGCAGTTCTTTTACATGGGCAATGGGTCCCGATAATCTCAGAGATAGTAGAAAAAGAATAATCTATGATGAATATGGCAATAAATATACAAAGAAGGAATTTTTTAAGATGGTAAAGAATACCTGCCCAGTTCAATTCTATCACTCAATAGGACGAAACTTCTCATAGTTTATATTAGGTATTTCTTTTTTAAAATATGTTGTCTACACATGTTTCTACAAAAAGAAAAAGAAGTTGTTCCAGTATACCATGTTCATTATGTAATAAACCTAGAAAATATTCTAGTTACAAAGACTTATGTGTTAATTGTGCTCTTAAAATAAAACAACAGAAAGCACCTTTGAAGAAATGTGAATGTAGAAACCCCGAATGTAAGGAAATGATTCCGAGTGTAACTATGAATGGTAAACCACAGAGATTTGCAAAAGGCCATAATGATAAAGGAAATTATAAAGAAGAATATCCTACTCCTGATGGTTATGTTTATACACATACAAAAAATAAGACAAGAAAATATAAGTATGGTCTTATTAGAAAACACCGATTAGTTTATGAAGAATATTATAATTGTTGTCTATTATCTTGGATAGATATACATCATATTAATGGAAATAAGATAGATAATAGAATTGAAAACCTAGAGCCTTTAACTCGAAGTGATCATAATAGAAAACATAATCCTAGAATTAGTTCCTATAAACCGAATTCCTCTAGACCTAGAATTAATTCAAATGACAATATTTGTTCAATTTGTAATTCTAAGGAAACATATATCGATAAACGATATAATAGTGCAATATGGTATAAAGATGATAAAGACGGAGTATTGTGTGGAAAATGTTATAGAAAGATAAGAAAATTAATTAAACGTTTAATTTTGCTTTCTTTTCCAGCCTATGCTTTATATTAGGGCGAAAACTATTGTAAACCCTGTGCCGACTTCATGCAAGAACAAATGTACGCGTCTTAAAATATTATATCCCGATTATGCTTCTGATATGGGTAATACACGGACTAAAATCCCCGGTTCTCTTATCTGTAGATACTGTGAGGTCAAATACATCCCTGATGGCCCGTTTTCAATCAAGAAAAACAGATGCCCCTGTTGTTCACAGAAGATGGCCTTAATACAACCCGAAATATTAGTAAGTAGAATATGAGTTATTGGTTTGGGCTGTTTACATTCGGTCTCTGTGTCTTGGGGGTGTTGGGAGTATTCGCAATCATAAAATATTTTATCCCCGATTCAAACTCACTAACCTTGGTCGGCCAGTATACAGTCTACAACTATACAACGGATGACGGGGCGTTTAAAATCTTTTTACTATCCAAAGAGAAACTAAACCAATCTATAATCCTGACCAATGAAAATGATATAACGGATAGAATAGTGGTTACGAGGATACCTTATTAAATTTCCCCTCTTTTCTTTGCTTCTTCAAAAGCCTTCTTACCCGCTTTAACACCCCATGGATTTGTAAGACAATACCCTTCTTTTGATCTTTCTACCAAACCCTCGGCTATTAGTTCGGATAATGCCTTATTACTATTTTCATTATCGGGTAAACCTAACTCTTTGAATAATTCTTCTCTTGTTTTAGGAAGATTACTCATATTGCATCTTCAACCTCAATACCAAATTCTTAAAAAAGTCAGCCTCAAATTGACCACGGTAAGTTCCATCCAACCACTTGTCTATCCTGCATACGTTGTACAATCCAGTTATAGAATACTCGACGCTTTTATTCTCATATGTTTTCTTCTGAATCAGCCCCGCATCTTCGAGGTCCTTGAGTATAGCGTAGAATGTAGTGTCCTTGGTTATACCACTTTTTCTCTGTAGATCCAGTGTTCTAATCGGCCCGTTTTCAGAAACCTTGATCAATACTTTAATAACATCGGGGTCGTCTATCAATTGGAATGTTTTAGAAATCTTACTTAAAAATCCCATAGTGCTTTATAAATTAAAAGTATATATTATCCTTTCTGTTGGGAAAGGTATGGAACAGAAAAATTCCTATATAAAGAAAGGTCGGGACAGGATCGAGGATTTAGAGGGGCGAACTTGGTATAGAGAACTCGGGACTTTATCTGATTTGGATATATTATATGATGACCATGGGTTATTTGTCCTGACGGGACAGATGGATTTTGGTGGTACAATACAGGGAATACAGTTTGTTGTGGATAATTATAACAAGGGTTTGAAAAAAAGACTGGGTACGGCCACAGGAATGGAATGTATAATAAGACTGATAAAGCTCTTTGAGGCAAGTTCATTTGACAATATAGGTGGTTATGTCTATGCCTTATATGAGGATAACACCCATAATGGCTTTATCAAAGGTTTAATGCATCCTACCAAGGATAAATATGTAATTTTTAAAGATGTTGTCGATGACATGATCGAACATGAATGGCTAACGGATGCTGATTTAGATTAATATAGTGAGTCGGGAAGATAATATGCTACCCAATATGTTACAGATTCAAATACAAAAACAAAGAAAGCAACGAGTTACCGCCGCACAATACATGCTTATCTACAAGGGACTGCAACTTTTATTACAGAACGGCAACCTACCGATGTCAAAATACAGAATTACAAACCAAAGGACAGTTCAGGACTTGATGATAGATAACAAGTTTATTACAGTGTGTGAAAACGAAAAAATGGTAAGCGAATACTATCTGCACAAGGACACAAAATATTACTGTATTGCGCCCAAAGGCTTTGAATACATGCGG
>CAZBOT010000009.1:0-2654 GCA_964493575.1 uncultured Candidatus Saccharibacteria bacterium
AGGTCACCGACCTGTATATGCAAGCCGTGTCCGATGACGGGGAGGATGGCGAATGAAGGCTGACCGCTACCCCACGCCGACCAACTATCAGGTTGTTCGCCCCCCTGCCCGCATCACCATTGGCGGTGAGGACTTCAGGGTTTATGAAGTGGTCGGGACGGAGAATTATACCTACATCGTCCGTGACAGCCGGGGCGCATGGATGGTCGGACACTTCGCCGAGGTCATCGTCCAGCAGGCGAAGGGCGATGTTCACCCCCTCGCCAGCTTTCACGATGACGGCTACGGGTTCATCCGAGCCACGCCCCTGCTTCGGTGAAGCCATGCCCCGGCTAAAGATATTCGCCCCCTTGCACTACACGACCGTCCGCCTTCTTGTCGGGGAGGTCGAGGTCGAGGTCACCGAGCTATATCACCCTGACTGTTACTGTTATCAGGTGACCATCCTTCCCGGTCGCATCCCGGCTGGAAAGCCCGCCGCCCTGCTTGCGGTCATAAAGGCTGAACGCTACACAAAGGATGACACCCGCCGCCTGAAGTATCTCGGCAACGGCATGATTACAGCCCCGTCCACCGAACGGCGACCCGATGGTCATTACACCCTGCCTATTGGCTTCGTCAGCCCATCAACCGCCCACCGCAGGCGACACCGAGCCGCCGTCCGCAAATGACAGCACCCCCGCCAGCCAGCCCCCGGATTTCCGGGGGCTTTTTGATGTCTATTTCCCACCTTAGTTTTCCAAAACTGCCCGGAAATTGACCCCTTTCACCTATTGACTTTTTATATAAAAAGTAGTAAAATAGACATATAAATCAACCCCGGACTTACCAACCGGGGAGCAGGAAAAAAGGAGACCACCACATGAACGCTAAGCTCACCCGACACGCAACCGAGAGACTGAACGACCGCCTTCGTGACCTTGTGACCGCCGCCGAGGTTCTGTCCGCCGTCGCCGCCGCCACCCTCAGGAACGGCGAGAACTATGTGGATGTCAAGTACTTCAGCAAGCGGATTTATCTGGGCGACCCCTCCCACCCCGACACCCCGAAGGGCGACAAAATCACCGCCAAAGTGGTCGTTGATTTCCGGGGCGCAACCGTCATCACGGTCATGCTCCGCAAGTCCACATCACAGTCCAGCCGCTACGACCTTTAGGCTTAACAGAATAATCCGACATCCCTTATACACACAAGGAGACCACCCCATGACCGCAAACACCCGCAACCCCTCCCGCCGCAAGGTTCACTCGCCCAAATGGAATATGTACGATGCCTTCGAGGATGCCATCGCCCTGACCATGAACGACCGCCGCCCCCGCTATATCTACTGGACGGAAAAGGGCTTCGCAATCCGGCTGACCAAAGTCGCCAAAATCAGACGGTATCACGTCAGCACCATCATCGAGGATGCGGTATCCATCCTGCGGGTCGGACTGGAATACACCGAAATCATCACAAGCCGCCCCCTCTAACCCTGACCGCTGACCTTTACGTTCAGACTTAACAGAATAATCTGATAACCCTTTTCATAACAGGAGCATAACCAATGACCGCCAACTTTTACGCTCAGACCGTATCCATCGAAGCCTCCGAAATACCGACATCAGGCCGCTTTGTTCGCTTCCCAAACGGAGTGAGCATTGACAGCCGTGAATTTACCACCTGCCGGGACGATGAAGGCGAAGTGCGATACTGGTATTGCGTCATCGCGGAAGTCCGGTACATCGTCTGGAATGACTGACCAAAGGCACAAGGAGATAACCCCATGACAATCACAATGAACGACCTCCCCAACGGCACGAAGGTCACCCTCATCGGCGAGGGCAGAGAAATCTTCACCGTCACTCAGTCCGATGACCGCAGGTTTTGGGCGGCAGACGAGGACGGGCGGGGGTGGTACTGCCGCCCCTCCGATGTATCCGAAATCATCAGGGACGAAGATGACGAGGACTATGACGAGGACTATGACGATGACGATGACGATACCGACTTCGAGCGTCAGCAAGACCGCGCAGATGAAACTCTTGTATGACCGACAACAGGAGGCCACCCCATGAGCAAACACCTGACCTTTTGCAGGCTTGAAGACGCTGAAGACGAGGCCCTGTCCCTGACCGGAGCCGATGGGGTCAAGCGGTTCATCTACTGGATACCTGACGGCAAGGGCTTTCGCGTGGTCAAGTGCAAGCGGAGCCGCATCAAACGCTTCTTTGTCACCGAGCGAAGCGGGGACGGCACAAGGGTTTTCCTGTTTCGGGTTTCCCCCACTGGAACCGAGTATATCCGCAACTGCCGCAGGCTTCAATTGATTGGCGTGAACTGATATAAGCCCCGCCATATAAAGGAAACCACCTATGACCCCCGAAGTCAAGAACGCCATCGCCTTGCTTTTACACGACCCGCAGACCGGCAATCAGGAAGCCGCCGCCGCCATCGCCGCCTACATCACCGAGCTTGAACGCAAGGCTGAACAGGTCTGCTTCGAGGCTTCCTTCAATGTCAGTGAAGCGAAAGAACGCACCGGGGCTGTCCCGGTCTCATGGTCAGCCATCGTCAAGCTGATGAACGTCATTGATTTCGAGAACCGATAAGGAGAGCCACCCCATGACCCGCAACCCCACCCGCCGCAAGGTTCACTCGCCCAAACAGAAGGA
>CAZBOT010000009.1:2754-14673 GCA_964493575.1 uncultured Candidatus Saccharibacteria bacterium
ACCCCATGACCCGCAACCCCACCCGCCGCAAGGTTCACTCGCCCAAACAGAAGGATATGAAAATGGAGACCTGCTGTGTCGTTGACCAATTTTGCAAGTCTCCGCCGAGTCTTTACCCGCCCGTCCCGGCGCGGGGTGTTTGTTTTTCTTGCGGCCTGAACGTATGTGCCAATTGCTCGTCCATGCGCAAGTATTACGACTATGGGGTGGTGCGCCTGTGCAACTACTGTCAGGTTGCATACGATGGCAACGACAAGACCGTCTTGCGCCGCCTCCGCAAGCTGGCGACATAGCTAGGCAATAGGAGATAACCCCATGACCAAAAGAAAACCCCTGAACATGCTCACCGCCCGCGCCGAGGCGAAACGCCGATGGGGACGGCTCGGCTTCGCCAAGAAAAGCCGAGCGCACAAATGCCTTTTCCTTGTCGGCTACTGGAAGCCATTTCGGGGCGACCTGCTTGATATTTACATGGGACAGTCAGGCAAGTCATGGGAAGATGCCTTCACCAATGCTAACCTGCACCCCGAGCGCAGGATTTGATTATCGCCAACGGCTTCGTTTTATTGGCTTTAGCCGATTATTTATCTGAATAAGCTTTTGCGGCTGTCCCCGATAGACCCTGCGCCGCACACCCGTAATCGCCCTGTGACAATCTTGACACAGGGCGGTTATATCTTCAGGGGCTTCCCATCCGAGCCGGACGTAGGTTCGGTGATGAGCTTCAAGCGGGCAGATAAATTCAGGCCGCCCGCATCCCTGACATTGATACAACGCCCTTGCCTTTGCCGCCTTTGCCCTGCGCCGCCAGCGAGCCGACCGAATATAGCTTTCATAATCCACCGGGAACACCCTTGCGGCAATCTCCCGAACACACAAGACAAGCCGGGTGGTCATTCAGCCGCCTCCAACGAAGCCGCCACACTTCTTGATAACTGTGGTCGTTTTCTTGACTGCTTCAATGCCCCGGCAATCTGTGACATCACCCCGTAAGGGTCACGTTCAAGCATCCCGGTCGAATACCGATACACCCTGAAGCCGAGGTCAAGGGCGGCGTTGTATTTCTCACAATCACCCTCGAACCCTGCCCCCCTTGTATGCCGCCCGCGCTGGAACACCGCCCCTTCCACTTCAACCGCGACACCCGCATCCCTCCAGACGAAATCGAACCGCCACGCCCGGACAGGGTGAAAACGAACGTCATGCTCAGGCTCAGGCAGGCCGGGACACGCCTGCCGCCAGTAGGTGATAAAAGCCAATTCACCGGACGACCATGCCTTGCCATCCAAGCCCCTTGCCTTTTCGCTTTTACGCTTCATCATCGTCACCACTTTTCAAATAGGTTTTCTTAGGCCGCTTGTCCCGAAACCGGCGGTACGCAGTCGAACAAATGGAAAATGCGATATAATGACAGCCAGCGAAGCCGCCCGTAGGTGGTCTCGGCGGCTAAGTCAGCCAGCCCGACGGTAAACGGGCTGGCGATTTTATTCCCCGTCCCGGTCGGTATCCACCAACTCGAACAGGTCGCCAATTTTCATAGCGAGGATTTCCTCTTTGCTTTTGCCGAGGCCGTCTGTCAGTAAGGCCGCAATCACGAAGCCATCCATCGCGACAACCGCATCCGGCTCGTTCACGTACCGGGCAACGGTGGGCGAGGACACCCTCGCCCGCAAAGCTAACTGATGGGGGTTTTGCAACCCTGACAGGGCAAGCAATACGCCATCACGAAACACCATTTTCAGCATCATGCCTCCATTGTTCTATCGTGCGTTTCAACTATCTCATTATACGCACGCTTTACAACGGGTGTCAAGTATCCACCACCCCCAAAATTGACCTAAAATTGACCTAAAATTGACCCCCCAAAACCCTTTACAGAATTGAATTAGTGAGTATAATTATGTCTATCAAACAAACACAAGCCGGGATTTACCAACCGGACTACTAAAGGAGAACACGATGAAAAAGACCACCACCACCACCACCCTTGAAGCCATCCAGCCGCAAATGATGCGCCTCGCCCTGTCCCTCACCAACGGCGACACCGACAAGGCCGCTGACCTCGTAGGCCTGACCAGCCTTTACATTCTGGAGCGTGGGCGGCAGAACGAGGAACCGACCTATATCCTCCAGCAATTGAAGTGGCAGGCTTTCGGTGCGCATGACACCGAGAAGGCTTACAGCAAGCGGGTATCCCCCCTCTCCGGCACGATGACTGATGATGACGGGGACGAAATGGACTGGCAGGAATACACCGCCGACCCCTCCATGACCAACCCCGAAGACCTGTGCATTGAAGCTGAAGCCGCCGCCGACTTCAATTCCGCCCTGAACGGCCTCGATGCTCAGGCCGTCCGCATTATCAATCTGCTCGACCGGGGCTTCAGCTATGCGGAAATCTCCCGCAAGATGGGCGTAAGCAGGGCGGCGGTCACTCAGAAGGTCGCCCGCATCCGAGCCGAGCTTGCATCCAGCTAACCGACTACCACAAAGGAGAGCAAAGACCATGACCACCATCAAAGAGCTTCTTAATGAATTTCCTCACGCCGCTTCAATGGCCGCAGACATCGGCTTCATGGCCGGGATGCCTGTGCGGGAAGGCTTTCCCCGCATTGCCGCCGAGTACGAAGACCTGCTTGCGCTTGCGCTGGAAGTCGTCAAGGCGGACAGCGATAACCGGGATGATGCCATCGCCGCGCTCGAAGCATATCTTCGCTAACCCCGCCAGCATACTACAAGCCCCCGGACAGCCGGGGGCTTTTTGTTTGCGTTAACAAATTTACTTCGCAAGCCTTATATGCTTAAAGGAGCAAACACCTATGGCGAAAATCTATCTGGTAAGGCCGACCCCCCTCATGGCTCGAATGTTCGGTATGCAGAACGTCACCGGGTGGACATTCGACCCCGACCCGCACCGCCTCGAAGTCCTAAGCGAAAAGGAAGTCCCTGTCAGCTTCCGTCTCATTCGTGTTCGCAAGGGGAAGCTCGAATACGAATACACCTACGGCGGCACGATTGGTCGTGTCCTGTTTCTGGAAGCGGCAGATGACAGCGAGCCGCTTGAAAACGTAGGGCATGTCTGGATGCCGGACGGCTCGCCCCTGCCTGACATCCTGTTTGAAGTATTCAATATGCTGTTCCCTGACAGCGAGAACGGCAGACACGCCCCCTTCACCGACTGAAAGGAAAACCCGCATGACAACTCAGGACTGGCTCGACCTGATATGGCAGGAAGGCAGGTTTTACCTTGCCGCCACCCTTATTATCATCCTTGCATTTCATGCACTCCGGGACGGGCGCAAATGAACGTCATCAAGGACATCCGTTCAGGCGCGTTGCCCCTGTCTGAACTGCCCCGCTATGCCCTGTGGCTTGCCGGACGCATGTTCTGGATTTGGTACGGCATCCTTATCATCGCCCTGTTTGCCGCCGCCTTTGCCCTGTCCAGCCGCACCCTGCTCCCGCACCCGCCACCGGCCACCCCCACCATTCCACAAATGAGGACGTTCTGATGACCGACACACGCTCCACCACCATACATGCCGACCTCGGCTACCACGAAATCGCCAATGCTATCGGCAAGGGCGATGACCCGTCAGCCATCATGTTTGGCTATCTGATACCTGACCTGCTGGCGATTTGGCATTACACCGATTTCCTGCCCCACACGGACATCGTGATTGTCGTCCGGGGCGCAATCATGGAGGAACTGAAAGCCCGCGACCCCGCCGCCTACCGGAGGTGGATGGGAACAGGGGGCGACCCCCGCCATCACTTCCATCCCCGCTAGAAACGCTCCAGAATCGTCAGGAACGCCGCTACGGGAAAATCTGATATTCCATACCCCCCCTCCGCCCCCATGCTAGGGGGCGGCTTTATGTCAGCCGGACTTTCGTGAGGTCATCCACTTAACAAAAAAAGGGCAAAACCCTTATATGACCATGAACACCACTCCAATCTCCCTCCCCAAAGGCACAACGAAGGTCATCATTGACCCGGCGGACGGCAATATGTTCGTCACCTTTTTTGTGAACGGGCAGGGGGAAGCCCATTCGAGAGAACTGATTGCAGGCACAAACATTGACGGCATCGTCAATTGGCTGACCGACAACGGTTTCGTATGCCGCATCCACCGGAACGGGTCGGCGAAATGTCTTCGTGACAAGCCGACCCGCATTGACTTTGAAAACCTCGGCAACGGCTGGATGTGTCGCAAGTATCCGAATGGCTGGACGACCATGACCCCCGCATCGGAAATCAAGCCCATGACCGATGAGCAGGCCGCCGCCGCTATCAAGTGGTGCAAGGATAACGGCTGGACTGTCCGGGAATTTCCGGGCGGGGCGAGGGCGTTCAAGGGTGAAGTCAAGCCCGTCCGGGATGCGGGTGCAATCCTTCGGATGCGGCGCGCCATCCAGAATAACAGTCATGCCATTACCAACGGGGAAATTGACCCCCGCACCCGCTACGACCTTGCGTATGACTGTTTCTAAAGAGGAGGCATCAATAATCAAATTAACTGAATAACTCCAACGCACACATACACACACACAAGGAGCTTTTTATGACTGACGAAACCTGTTCTGGATGGGTGAAACTTTACACCCCTGAAAACGCATTGGTCACCGTTCCCATCCCCCTGACCGAAGCCATCACCCCGGATATAGCGGGGAACATGCTGACCAGCGTCCGCAACCTTATCGGTGCGGGCTTCTCCGTGAATGAGCGAGGACTGGCTGACGGTGAGCTTTCAATGGAGGCCGCATTTGTATCCAAGCGTTCAGCCTCGGACGGCACTCCCATTCTGGACTTTTTCGCCCCGCACCCGAAGGCGGAAAAGAAAATCATCCATGTGTACCTGAACACCGAGGCGGACATCGAGGCCTTCGAGAAAGCATCCGGGACGACCGTTGCCTCCATCCCGCCCTACGAGGGCGAGGTCGCCATTGACAAGAAGTCAACGAAGGCCGTGAAGTACATCGTCCCCCTGAAGAACCCCGTCCGATTGGTGTATGTCATTACTCAGTCGTGGAAGGAATGGAACGAGGCGGGCGGGACTGGACAGCAACCCCGCAAGAAGGACTTAGTGCGCTACGAGCGCATCGGCAACGCCACTGCCCCGGAAGCCCCCGCCCCGGAAGCTGATACCCCTTCCGATGATGGCTTGCAGGCCGCCATGATGGTCAAGACCCCTCACGGCACACGCCTTGAAGACCTGACCGACCAACAGCTTCGCCTGCTTCAAACGTCAGCCGCCGCCAATGTCACGGACGAAATGCGGACTGCCGCCTCGACTGTCCTGAAAGCCCGTTCACGGGGCTAATCACATCCACCGGGGGCGGGACAGCCACCGCCCCCATTTACCACATCACAAATCAAGAGGAAAACGAAATGCCAATCAAAGGCTCGTTCGCACAAATCACCATCGCCGGGGCGTTAAGCCGCGACCCTGAACTGCGCTACACCCCGTCCGGCAAGGCGGTCGCCAAGCTCAACATCCCCGTCAATCGGTACTGGACTGGCTCGACCGGGGAAAAGCAAACCGAGGTCACGTGGTATCGGGTCGAAGTATGGGGCGCGGCGGCAGAGAATGTCGGTCGCTTTTGTCGCAAAGGCTCGGTTGTCCTTGTCATCGGAAGACTGAAACCCGATGAGCATGGCAACCCTGCCACGTGGACAAAGAAGGACGGAACGACCGGGGCTTCCTTTGAGGTCACCGCCCAGACTGTTCAGTTTATGCACACCGGGGATGAAGCCCCCTCAGGCAACGGGATGGACGACCATGACTTCGGCACACCCCTGCCGATGGATGATGACGAAATCCCATTCTAGCTAACTTGACCGGGGAGGGCTAAATGCCCTCTCCGGCCTTATCTCCAAAACAAGGAATTAACCGGATAACCCCATGAGCGTCAAGCTAATGTCACTCACCTATCAGGCGCATTTTCCTGACATTGAAATCACGTACACCGTAAAGACCCGCGAGGTCACCACCCCGGACATCGGGACGGATAAGCGTGTTTTCCCGACTGAAACTGCGCACAAAGAAAAGACCCGCAAGGTCATCGCCCCGAACATCAAATCGGTATGCCTTGCGATGGCGGATACTGCCAATGACGAGGGCGAGGGAACATATCAGAGCGTGGAAACCCTAAGCGAAAAAACCGAGCTTTCCCGCGTCACCGTCATTGCCTGTATCAAGGCGATGCAAAAAATCGGGCTTATCTCCTACGTCGGGCGAAGCAGGTGGAACACAAGCAATTACACCATCAACAAGTCACTACTTGTCGAAATGACATCGTGGCCGAGGCGCAAGGGGAAAGCCCCGGCGGGGGCGGAAAGTAAAGCCGCTTTACTTTCCCCTGACCGCCCCGAAAGTAAAGCCCCTTTACTTTCGGAAGTAAAGCCCCTTTACTTTCCCGGTAAAGCCCCTTTACTTAATCCATTAGATACATCAGTTAAACCATTAGTGGCGGGGGCGGAGAACACGCCCCCCCACGCCCCTGAAGCAGAACAGGGACAGACCACTCACGCCCCCGCCATTCAGGAAAAGCCCAAACGGGGGGATGCCCTTGACGCACACTTTCAGAACGAGGCATACAAGGCCGAGGTACGGGCGCGCAAAAAGAGCATAGACCGCATCGTGGAATATCCGGCGGACGTTCAAGACCTCCTGACCGAGCTTATCCGTGTATTCCACTTTGCAGAAATCCCACATGGCGGGAAGCCGGGTCGCCGCGCACCCTCGAATTATCAGCAATGGATAAATGAGCTTCGCGTCATCAACGGCATGATAAACGGATACGGCCTTAAGCCGATTGCATGGGCTTATGAAGATAACTTGAAGCGGCCACGTGAAATCTCGCACCCCGCCGCACTTAACAGCCTGATACTTAATGCCCTTAGAGAACGGAAGGCACTAGAGGACAAGCGCGCCGCCGACCGCCGCGCCGCCGCCGAAGCCCGCAGACGGGACGAGGAAAAGAAGTACATCCCTGCCCCCGACTATATGCAAGAGCTAAGGAAGGCTAAATGACCAATCCAATTTACAGCCACGAAGCCGAAGATGCCCTGCTAGGGTCTGTTCTTATTGCCCCGGAAACCTTCTACGAGGCGACCCTTATTCTGTCTCACGGGATGCAAGAATTTTTTATTGACCGCCACAAGGAGATATGGAACGCCTATGCCGTTCTGCGAAATAACCTTCAAGAAATTGACATCCTGACCGTTGCCGACCAACTTGACCGCACCGGCTTTGATGGCGACGCGGCGGCATACCTGATAGCCCTGATAAATCGTGCGCCGCAGGCTTACAACGCCTCGGCCTATGCTCAAATCGTCCATGACAACTATGTGCGCCGTCAAATGCTGGAGGCGGCCACCGAAGTCGCTCAACTTGCGGTGCATCTTGAAAAGCCCGTTGCTGAAATCAAGTCGGAAGCGGTCAGGGCGATAACCGATGTCGCCCTGCTAGGTGAAAGCAGACACATGACAAGGTTCGAGGATGGATTTACCGAGGTTACTGACCGGGTTGTGGAAGCGAGCCGCCTTCAGGTCATCCCCGGTATCCGCACCGGCATCTATGACCTCGACCGGATGCTCGATGGTGGACTTCACGACGGCAATCTCATTGAAGTCGCCAACCGCCCCGGCGGAGGAAAAACCGCCTTCCTGACACAAGTCGCCGCCCATGCCGCCCTCGAACAGGGCAAGCGGGTCGCAATCTTTTCAATGGAAATGAGCCAGCACGAAATCAACCGCCGCATTATAAGCCAGCAACTTGAAATCGGAAACCGGGCTTTGAAAACCGGGCGGCTTGACGAGGACGAATGGCGCAAATTCCGCAACGCCGGTCACCTTCGGGCAATGGACATCACCGTTGATGACACCCCCGCCCTTACGCCGGAACAGCTTGCGGCTAAGGTGGACTTGCTTACCAACTCAACCGGGCTTGACTTAATCTGCGTGGATTATCTTGCGCTGATGACCTCGACCATGCGCTTCAACAAACGACATGAGGAAATTGACTACTTCGCCCGTGAACTGAAACGCATCGCCCGCACCTATAACATCCCCGTCCTTGTCGCCAATCAAATGAACCGCAACATCGAAGGCAGGGGCAAGGAAACCGAACCCGTCCTAGCGGACTTGAACGAAGGCGGCGAGAAGGATGCTGACATCGTTATTTTCATCCACCATGTCAAGGAGGGTGACGTAATTGAATCGTCCCACCTGAAGGTCGCCAAGCATCGCGACGGACAGATGGGAAAGGTGGATGTTTATTTCAGGGGCGAATACACCCGCTTCGAGAACGTGACTTCCGTTGCGGAACAATAAGGAGAACATGATGACCAACAACAAGCCCAACCCGAAAACCGATGGCAAATTCCTTTCGGCAATTTTTCTGATGCACGCCGCCGGGACGAAAATCACTGCCGCCCATTGCCCCGTATGCGGCAAGGTGACCGCCTTCTCGAAAACGACAAGGGATATTGATTGGTATTGTCTGGAATGTCTCACCCCATCCACCGAGGATTTATCCAAGTAAGCCCAAGTCGTCGGCGGGTTAACAAATCAAGCCCGCAACCCTTATACACGCAGGAGATTACACCTTATGACCAACGTGCGTATTGCGAACATCGTTGAAAAATCAGTCGTGGATGGCCCGGACACCCGGACGGTCGTGTACTTTCAAGGATGCTCGCTTGAATGTAAGGGCTGTCAAAACTTTGCGATATGGTCAAAGGTCGGCGGCCAGCAGATGCCCGTAGGCGACCTGTCCCGCCACCTTACGCACCTGTCCCCGCATCACAATTACACAATTCAGGGCGGCGAACCGACCGACCAACCGAAGGCACTCAACGAGCTTATGCGCCTGCTTCGCATCGCTGACCCGCAAGCCCACATCATCGTTTACACCGGGCGCACGTGGGAGGAACTCACCCCCGCCGTCCGCAAGTCTCTTGAACAGGCCGACGTTGTGGTAGATGGTCGGTTCGAGTACGACAAGGATGACCCCTTCATCCTTTGGCGGGGAAGCCGCAATCAGCGGCCTATTGATGTCAGGGCAACCCTTGACGCGGGCGAGGTCGTGACCCTTGATTGGTCGAAGCCCCGCCTGATTGTCGCCACCGATGGAACGGTATCCATGCCCGTTGGCCTGTATGCTGACTTTGCCGAAATGGGCGAACGGGAAAAGTCCCGCCGGTGCGGGGATTATAGGAGCTAAGGATGCTGGAGAAACTTTTGGAATTGCTCGAACTGGTCGCGCAGATGCGAAAGGCGCAGGCCGCCTACTTCAAGAATAGGAAATCCTCCGACCTTGCCCGGTCGAAGCAACTTGAAGTCATGGTGGACAGGCGCATCGAAACCCTGCAAAAGCGCATCGCAGAGGAAAAGGCCGCGCTGGAAAAGCAAGCCGCCCTGTTTGATGACACTGAACACTAGCAATTATTCACCGGGCAGAATGGTAACCGCCGTTCAATTCGGTACTGCCCGAATGGGGCTTGTTTGTGGAAAGCCCCCTCTCGTTCCAGCCCCTCCGCAGTACGACCCGGCTGGTAACCGGGAGGCGGAGGGGGCAATCTCCTTCACCCCTCCGCAGTACGACCCCCGGCATGGTAACCGGGGGAGGGCGGAGGGCGTGCAAACAGTCAGGCGCAAGCCTGTTTATCTCGAAAGGTGAAGCCAATGCTCACGATGCCCGATGGCAAAAAACTGCCCGACCTGTTCTCGGTGGACGAAGAAGGCAATCTTGTCTTCAGAGACCAATACAGGGTACTTGTACAAGGAAGCCCCCTCCGCCGCCGCACCGACGCAGAGGTCTTTGCCTTTTTCGATGCGTTCACCAAAGTTTTATTTTATTTGTTTCGTGCCTACCTGACCACCACCCCGGACAGAAGGGGCGATGAATGCTATGCCCCTGTCCGCAGATTTCTCAAATACAAGGAGAATTAGCACAGATGTTCACGACACAGACCTATGTCTTTATGCTCGCCGTCATTGTCGCCATTATCGCAGGATACAAAATCGGCAGGGTGGCGAGCGCGGTTGAAACCCTCCGCCTGACCATTGATAAAAACTTCATACAGAGCATCACCGCCATCCTCGTCATCAACGGCCTGCGCATCGAGGGGGTGAAGGTTGTCCCGTTTTCATACGGCGATGAACACGTCCGGCTGGCAAGGGAATTGCTGGAGAAGACCGGCGCGTTGCCTGCCAACGACTTAACTGAATAAATTCATAAACCGGACACTCACACCGTCCGACCGCACCGTAAAATCCAGCCCCCCCACACCCGGAGACGATGGGGGAGGGGAGGCGGAAAGGAAAAACAGTCCCGATGTTTCGTGAACCGCAACCCCTCCAAGCGATAGCCCTGACCGTTGCCGGGGCAATCCTTCTCGGTATCAATGCGTCCTTCCCCGCCCCCGCCCTGCTATACCCTGCGGTCGCCTTTGTCGCCTTCGGGGTTGCCCTGTTTATCTGGATTGCCCTTGACGTTTGGGTTGATATTTACGGTCGGTACAACGAGGCGAGCAAAATCAGCACACGTGCGGTCGAGCTTGAAAAGGCCGCCCGCCTGACCGATGCTCAGGCTCAGGCTGTCCCTGCGATTGCATACACCGCCGCCCTCGGTATGTCCATCGGCAGAAATGGCGAATGGTCTTACCTTGTCATCACGAAGGATGGGATTGTACCTTTTGAGTGGGCGCAAAACTTCCTTCTGGAATGTAATGCGGAACGCCTGCGTTCCATCCGGTCATACCCGAATGGAACACAGCAACAGCATTACGCCCAATGGCTGACCGCGTGGCTTCGTGAGCAACGGCTGGCGGTGGGCGGTGAGGAACTGTCGGGCAAGTCCGCCGAATGGATAGACGCTAATGCCTACTGGAACGCCCGCAAGATGTTCCGCATCCC
Source organism: uncultured Candidatus Saccharibacteria bacterium (assembly GCA_964493575.1). Lineage (GTDB taxonomy): Bacteria > Patescibacteriota > Doudnabacteria > UBA920 > UBA920 > UBA920. The sequence goes on from CAZBOT010000009.1 coordinate 13,678, forward strand.
CACCGATGCCGCCTTTAGTAATGTATCCGGCATGTACACAATGGAGGACGAAGCCGCATGAGGAAAATCAGGCTCGGAAGCTTACTGCTTTACACCGCCGCCCTGTTTCAAGCAACGCAATTCGCAAGGGTGTATCACCTTGTGGACAGGTCATCCGCCCTTTCGGAAATTGGCGGCTTCCTTGCCGGGGCGGTGGTCAATATTTCGCTGGCTTATTCTGCGACCCGGTTACCCCGCATCCGGGCGAAGAAGGCTCGGATACTTGCGTACCTGTCCTTCGCAATGCTTATTGTGGTCACCCCGCTTTTCCTTGCCCCGATGAACTACGTCACGATGGGCGACACATGGGATAACGCCATTCTGATTAAGGCCATGATTGCCACCCTTGCGGCCTCCATTGTGGACATCGCCATCGCCCTTGTCGCCTTTTCAGATGGGACACTCATGCCAGCCGAGCAACCCGCAGGGCAAGGCGCAACGCAAGGGCAGGAAACCCCCGCAAGGCAACCCCGCAAGGGAAAGCCCTTGCCGCAAGAGGGCAACCCCCTTGCCCGCAAGCCCGTTACGGATGATGACGTTATTGCCTATATTTCCAGCAACCCCGGCGCAAGCCATCAGGAAATCGCCAACGCTTTCGGGGTAAGCAGGCAAGCCATCGGACAACGCCTGAACCGTATTCTGAAGACCAATCAATTAACAGGATAATCACATGGAACTCTTTAACGCTTTTCTCACCCTGACCCTGTTTATACTCGCCCACATTGGCTCGGTCAGCCTGACCCTGTATTTCGCCCGGAAGGTTCATGCGGCACGTGAAAAGCGCAACCGCATCAGGCAGGCGGAGCGATTGCTTGCCCGCATGAAGGTCACTGACTTTGACCGAAGCCTGCTCACCAATGACGACCTGCTCCGCATCGCAAGGGGCGAGAGCGTGGTGCGGGTGCTGACCGAACGCATTTACGGAAGGGACAACGAATGAAATTTTACGTGATTGAT
>CAZBOT010000009.1:14773-17722 GCA_964493575.1 uncultured Candidatus Saccharibacteria bacterium
TGCTGACCGAACGCATTTACGGAAGGGACAACGAATGAAATTTTACGTGATTGATAGGTTCAAGATTGTCATGCGGGAGGACGACCAATGACCTGCGCCGAAAAATTTGGATTGATTCTTGTCATTATGGCTATTGTCGCCATGCATCCGGGGCAAGGCATCCCGTTCATCCTGATTGTCGGTCTATTCATCTTCATCTTCGGAGGAGACAGGTGAAACAGTCACAGGCAATCACATTCCTGACCGTCATACTGGAGGACGAATGAAAGCCATGACGTTTATCGCAAATTTTGGGTTTTGGCTTGCCATCATCGGCTCATTCAATTTGGCTATGATGCGCCGATGGAACGCAGACGAAGCCCTCACGTGGGGCATGTTCATTATCTGCGGCCTGCTTCTTTACATCGCCGCGAAGGATGCCCGATGACCACCCCCCTGCGCATCCTTGCCCTTGCCTGCGAAGATGATACGCTGGCAGATGCCGCACAATTCCAGCTTGACAGGCTTGAAGCCATCGAGAATGCGGCGGGGGTGATAGTGAACCTGTATCTTTTATATGGAGATACAGAAATCCCCCATTCAGCCATCCGAGAACTTGTCAAGGCCATCAGAAAAGAGGAAAACACATGACCGCCCCGATTGTCGTTCTGCTTGTGCTTTTCGTTGTCGCGTCCGCCCTGATTTTGTATTCCGCCCTGCGCGCATCATCCCAAGCCGACCGGGATGACACGGACTGGTAAGGAGCGCATCCGATGAGGCCAATCATTTACTTAGCGCATCCCATTACCGGCCTGACCCCGGACGATGTGATTAATTACTACGAAACATTCGGCGGTGTTATCCGGGACATTGGATACGACATCCTGCAACCGATGACCGGGAAGGCATATCTCCGAACCGAAAAGACCCTCAAAGCTTCGGGGTACACCCTGCCGCAATCCACCAATCACGCCATCTTCGAGCGTGATATGTGGATGGTCGCAAAGGCCGACATCGTTCTTGCCGACTTCACAGGAGCTACGGCTGTTTCCATTGGAACGGTTTCCGAATTGGCGGTTGCGGCATACCTTCGTAAACACACCATCGCAGTCATGCACGAGGGCAACCCCCATTATCACGCCTTCATTCTGGAAGCCGCCGACATCGTGTTTCCGAGTATCAAAGAAGCCTTCGCCTATCTTGAAAAATTCGCCCGTCAAGAAACCTGACCCTTGCCCCAAGCAGGCATCCAAGCCCCCGGATGAAACCGGGGGCTTTTCATAAGATTAACAAAATAACTCCAGAACCCTTATATCACTATAACCGACCACTACCACAAGGAGAAATACGATGACCATGCCCGACACCCGAATTGCCAATGCCCGCCAGCGCACAGGTGAAACGACCATCCTTCCGGTTCATACTCAGCTTGCCGTCCTGCGTGAGCGAGGCATCCTCGTTGATGTGAACATCACCGGAACGAACCTGTTCAAGAAGTCCCTGTCGTGGCTTGAAAGCGGCATTGATGACCGGAAGGCTGACGACCGCCTGCGCTACTTTACAAAGGGACAGAAGTACGTTTGGGACGAGGGTCAGGTCAAAGAGCTTGTCTCGGTTGTTACGCAGATGCGCCAGCTTCTTGCTGACACGACCTTCCGTGTGACTGGCTTCTATCCCTATCGCTACATGCCCTTCACGGCTCATGCCCGCTTCGTTTCCCGGTGGCAGGTGCTTTCGACCCGCTTCAATGCCATCAAGCAGTCCATGATAGAAGGCCGTGACCGGGTTGTGGATGCACTCGCCTCCGAATATGCAAGCATGGCGGCTAACATCTTCAATGCCCTGACCGCCCCGAAGAGGGCGAAGTATATTGCCGTCCACTTCAAGAACGGTGACACCCGTTCATTTGACGAGACCGAATTCGTTTCCTTCATCGTGGAGAACACCGTCGCATCCATCCCGACCGCCGAGGTTATTGCTGACCGCCTGACCGCCGATTACGTGGTCGGCCTGCTTTACACCGATGCGGACATACAGACGACCGCCAGCCTCAGCCGCGTAAATCGGGATATGCTCACCGGGACGGGTGACAGCCGGGTTACGAACATGCTCCAGCACGAAGCGCAGAGGTCACAGGCCAACGCCGCCCGCACCCCCTCCCCGTTCCTTGAAGTGTTCTCCGCCTTGCGCGAGGAAATCATCGAGGCGGCGAAGGACATCCGGGCGACCATCAATAAGTCCGGGAAGGTTCACGGCAAGGTATCCAAAAAGGCGAAGGGCTTACTTGACATCTTTGACCTGAAGGCCGCCCACTCCGACCACGAACTTCGTGACCTGCTTGTAGCCCTGAAGGTTATCGCCAACGCCGAAGGCACTCCCGCCGCCGACGCGCTACGAGCCGCCCTCGATGATGTTATCAACCTGAAGGCGGGCAAGATGGAAAGCAACGCCTTCGCCGCCGTTGAGCTTGACTAAGTAAACGCATACATCCGGGGGGCGGGGATTACCCGCCCTCCGCCCATCACAAGGAGAGCCGACCATGCCCCGCATTACCGAACTGAACTTCCATGCCACGACCCGCAACTGGAACAGGTTTTTTTCTGTTCCGTCATCGAGCAACCCCGACAAAACCTACACCGTCTCGGTCAGGGAAATCAACCGGGCGGGGGTGACCGAGTACATTAACTGGGCTTGCGGTTGCCCACGCTGGACAATGAACGCCATGCGCCCGACCTGCAAGCACATCAAGGCGGTGCGCTATCTGCTTGAAAGCGTTACCCGCGTTGAGGCCGTTGATATGGGCGAAGTCCCGGCTGGACTTGCCAAGTTTATCGCCCTCTTTGAAAGCACCTTCGATGCGATAGAAGTGAGCGAACAGGCCGAGGCCGAGCCAGTCAAGGATGACAGCCAGCCGTCCGAGGCCGAGCCAGTCAAGGATGACAGCCAGCCGTCCGGTTTCCAGTCAGTCGA
>CAZBOT010000009.1:17822-21290 GCA_964493575.1 uncultured Candidatus Saccharibacteria bacterium
CCGAGGCCGAGCCAGTCAAGGATGACAGCCAGCCGTCCGGTTTCCAGTCAGTCGAGCTTTACTAGGTCGGTAATTGCCCCCGGCATCCAATTAACAAAATAAGCCGAGAACCCTTATACCATCATAACAGCAGGCACTTACCACCTGCTTCACCGACCAAAAGGAGACCACCGATGACACCTGTTTCCGCCAACGCCGCAATTGACCAGTACATTCGCGCCCGCTTCCCCATCATCGCCATCAATAGCCATGAGGAAGCCCGCGTCCTTCAGGCTGTCGAGGGCATCGTCCGCCTGCAAAATCAGCGGGGTTCGTCATCCCGGACTGCCCGCCGCATCGCAATCTGGAGCATCACGAAGGGCTTGACCGGGGTGGATGGGGTTGAACCGACCGACTACATCAACCCTCCCTCCGTCCTCAGCTACATCGCCGCTTTTGACGAGCAGACCCCGCACCTGTTCATTCTGCTTGACACGCATAACATCATCAAGAATGACGTTCAGGCCATTCGTCTGATGCGGGATATCTTCATGCAATTTTCATCCCGCCAGCACAACGTCATTCTTATCAGCCCCGCCCTGACCGTCCCGGCTGATTTGGAAAAGGCCATCGTAGTCATTGACTATCCCCTGCCTGACACCAACGAGCTTGACGGTATCCTTGCCAATGCCGAGCAGTCATTCGCCAGCATGACCGAGGTTGCCATCACCAACCGCAACGCAATCATTGATGCGATGCGCGGCCTGACAGCGACCGAGGCTTCCAGCGTCCTGAAAATGGCAGTCGTTCAGAGCCGCCGCCTTGACGATGAAGCTGTCAAGGTCATCCTCGAGGAAAAGAAGCAGGCCGTCAAAAAGACTGGTGTTCTGGAAATCGTTGATACGAAGGTCGGGATGGATGCGGTCGGTGGTCTGTCGCACCTGAAGCACTATGCCGCCGTCAAGCACGCCGCCTTCAGCCCCGAGGCGAAGGCCGCAGGCGTGGATACCCCGAAGGGCTTGCTGATGGTCGGCTTGCCCGGTACTGGCAAGAGCCTTATGGCGAAGGCATGGGCTGGCGAAAATACCCTGCTTCTGCGGTTCGATGCGGGCAAGCTGTTCAGCCGGGGAACGGTGGGCGAGGCTTCTGCTAACATGCGGCAGGTCATCAAGGTCATTGAGGCGGTTGCCCCTTGCGCCGTCTGGATGGATGAAATCGAGAAGGGCTTCGCTGACAATGGCGGCAAGTCGGACGGCGGCGAAATGATGCGCGCCCTCGGCACTTTCCTTACGTGGATGCAAGAAACCGCCGCCCCTGTTTACATGCTGGCGACTGCCAATGATGTCACCGGGCTTCGCCCTGAACTGCTCCGCCGCTTCGATGACATCATCTTTGCTGACCTGCCCAATGCCTCCGCCCGTCTGGACATCCTGAATGTCCACCTGACCAAGCGCGGCTATAAGATGACCGCCGCCAAGCTGGCTGATGTGGTCGGGGCTACGTGGGGCTTCTCCGGGGCTGAAATCGAAAAGGTCGTCAAGACCGCCATCGAGAATGCTTACTTCAGCAAGGAAAAGCTGACCCCTGCTCACCTGCTCACCGCCGCCGAGGGCATCGTCCCGGTCAGCGTGACCATGAAGGACACCATCGAAAGCATCCGCAGATGGGCGGTAGGCCGCACCATCCCCGCCGATAACCCGCTGGAAGTGAACCCGAGGGCGCAGGCCGAGAACGAGGCGAAGGTTTCCCTAATCGAAATGTAATCACCAACGCGGCAGGGTTGCAGGGGGCAACCCCGCCGTATAATCCGAGCGAGAACACACCGAGAATACACAAGGAGAAACCCGATGACAAAGCGAACCGTCAAGCTTCCGCCCGGATGGGATGACCTTCAAGCACTCGCAGACCAAACGCTACGGCAGGTCGAAATCGCTGACGAAATCTCAAAGCAGAACCCGTCCCTCGGCATCACCGCTTACATCATCGCCGGGGATAGACTGTCCGCCGAACGCTCCGAAAAGCTTTTGAAGGATGGCGTATTCGGGAGGGGAAACAAGGCCGCTGACCGCGCCCTGACCCTGACCGGCTCGTATGCCCGCCTTGACTTTGCCATCAAGTTATTCAGTGAAAAATATATCACCGCCAAGAAGTTTTACGCCATGCTCCCGCAGTTATGGCAGGGGAGCGACACGACCGGAGGGGTTGCGAAATATCTGCCGCAGTGGAAGGAAGCCTTTATCGCTCATGGTCGGCGTGTCATCACTGACGGCAAGCCGTTACCGAAGGGCGACCCCCTGACCATTTACCGGGGACAGGATAGGAGCGTACCCCTCGGTGTGTTCGGTATATCGTGGACACTTGACCGGGCGATGGCTGAAAGTTTTGCGGCTGGCAAGTGGGCGAGGCAGGCCAACCGTGACGGCCTTGTTTACGAAGCCCTTGCCCCCCGTTCCGAAATCCTTGCCTACCTGACCGGGCGAGGCGAGCGCGAAATCATCATCGCCCCTGACAGGCTTCAGGACATAAGGATTGTGGAATGAAGGCGGCAACCCCCACACCGAGGGCAAGGCTTAAAGCACTTCGCGATGAACTGCTTTATTGGCAAACGCAGGCAAGGCTTGAAGCCAGCGCGCTAATGAAAACCCGCCAGCGCATCAAGGACATCGCCGCCCGGATGCGGGAAGCCTATCGGGAGGCCTTAACAAAACGAATTCGCAACCCTTATACAGATAACTCTAAACACCAATCATAAGGAGAGCCATGAGCGCAATCAAGAAAGTAAAGACTGTTTTCAAAAACCTCGATGGTCTGAAAAAGGCACTCATCGAGGCCGGGGTGAAGCCCGAAGCAATCGAGGTGGACAGCACCCTGACGAACAAGCTTCCGCAGACCCTTTTCGGCGGGCGCACCGTCAGTAACGCCCTGTCCGTCCGCATCCGCAAGGATGTGACCGGCGGCTACGAGGATGCTGGCTTTCGCTATGCCGATGGCGTGTTCGAGGCTGTCCTGTCCACTCACGACGGCTACGGCAACTTCGGGGACGGAAGCCTGCTGAAGACGACCGTTCGCTACAACGTCATCGAGGCCAAGCGGCTCGCCAAGCTGAAGGGCTACACGGTGACCGAGCGCACCGCAGATGACGGGACAATCGAACTCGTCTGCAATTACGCCAAGTACACGGTTTCATAAGGAGGCCGCACATGGATAACCACACCATCGTCATTACCATTGACCCGAATACCGGGGAACTGAAGTCCACCGTCAAGGGCATCAAGGGCAACGCCTGCTCGGTTGCGAATAAATGGGTGGACGAAATCGGGCAGGTCACGCACGATGAACACACGCCCGAATTTTACGAGGAGCCGAAGAAGTCCATCATCACCGGCTACTCGACGGGCGAGTAAAGCAGAAGGCAAGGGCGGCAGGGCTTTCCCATCCCTGCCGCCCGAACCCCGACTAATAACTTTCACAACGGAGGATACCAATGAC
>CAZBOT010000009.1:21390-27049 GCA_964493575.1 uncultured Candidatus Saccharibacteria bacterium
AAACAGCGAGAGCCGAAGTGAAACAGCGAGAGCCGAAGTGAAGCATGAAGTTATCTAGATAAATCCATAGACGACAAGCCCCCGGTTTTATCCGGGGGCTTATTTTATAGCCGGTCAAGGTATGCTAAGGGAATATGTGTCGGTTCGACTGCAAGCAGGGGATAAGGAACAGGCAGGCCGCCCAACTGCGGGAAGGGGCGCAGTATCCCATTCCGATAGATGACAGTCGCAAGCATCACTCGCGGGTCATCCAGCCGGGGGAAGGGGGGCGGCTCGTTCGGGCGGAAGGACAGGATGCGTACCATGCTTTCGCCCCGGTCGTTCAGGATGACCTCACCTGTCAGGATGTCATCGGCACATACAAGCGGGTCTATTAAAGGGTCTTCGCCCTTGCCGACTTCGCCTGTCAGGTAGTTATTGCAGTTATCCACTCCCTTCTCGTTTGTCAGGAAGCGGTTGCTTTGATACAGCGAATTGAAACGCTGAACGATGTCCTTCCTTTGCTCGGCTGTCAAATTGGTCAGCCGGTGGCCGTATTTTGAGAGGCCAAGCAGGTCGGCGGCGTAGAACTGCCAATCGCGACCGAAGGATGACCGCCGGAAGTGTTCGGCATTCAATTCTGTTCCGGTGCGATTGACCGCCGGGGCTGACCCTGCCTTTATTGCCGCATCCCTGACCTTGTAATCCCATGCGGGGGAATACTGGTCGAGCTTGACCTTGAAGCGCGCAAGGGCTGGCGGTGGGACATCCAGCCGCTTCACCCCTCCGGTGCTTGTGATGCCGAGGCTAAGGGTACGGGTTGCCATCAATGGTAATCGTCCCGTCGCTGTGTACGTCAATGCGATGCGTGATTGTCTCGCCATCGGGGGGCGGAGGCGGAGGCGGGTTGCCAATCAGGTCAAAGCGCAGACCGTTCGGGGGATACATAAAATTCACATAGCGGCCTTCGCTCAACTTAAGCCACTTGTAGTCGGGGTTGCCGGGGAACTTGTCATCAGCGACAATCGCCTCGTAATTCACAATCGCATAAGGCAGGATGACCTCACCCGTTGCGTTGCCTGAAACTGCGGCGGGGGTGCGGCGCACCGTGACCGTCTTGCCGAGCCTTTCCTTTGCTTGCATGTTTTCCTCCGTAGGGGGTGGATTGGATGCGCCGTCCATCAGAACATAGGTCACCGTCCCGACCCTGCGCTCGGTGTCGGGGATGTTATAGTCAATTGGATAATTGACCACCTTCCCGTTGATAATCATAGCGGACGAGCCGCCGCCATCGAGGTCGGTGGCTGTCCATGCCCCGAACTCAATGGCAATCTGCGCCGCTTCAAACAGGGTTGCGCCCACCGAATACGGGTTTTGTCTGCCATCAATGACGACCTTGATACTTACATCCCCGGCCTGATTTACGCCCTCAATTGTGCGGGGATGGACTTCGTACCACGCCGCCGAAGTCGAAGTCGCCTGCCTGCCATTCTGGACAATGAACCGCTTCCCGGCAAGGGCGTTGTACTTAACTTCCCGGCTGTCGAACGGGTTGATATGCGCCCCGCCCGCCTTCGGGTAATTGACGAAGGGTTGCCACTCCAACTGACCGGAATAGACCACGCCATCGGATGCGTGTACACCGACCGCATGATAGGCATTGAAGTCGCCGCCATTGACGACTATCTGCGCTCCGAGGGATTGCGCCCATTCGGAGGGCTTCTTCAGACCGAACTTGCTTACGCCCATCTTTTTCCCGGCGGTGGGAATTTGCAGGATGCTACACCACGAGCCGAACCGAAACACCCTGTGATACTTCACGCCGGGGAATGGCTCGGTATGCTGTTCGGTATCTTTTACCCGGACAACTGGAACACTCCCGCCCAGCTTGAACCTTGCCCTGAATGCCGGGGCATCCCCGTTGAAACGGCTCATATCTATCTGTCTGCTTTCCACCCCCCATGCGTAGCCGTCCTCCCGGTCGGTGTACTGATGGAGCGTCCATTCATTTTGCCCCCAACCCCTCGGTACGAGGGGGGTTAGCGAGGTCGTGTAATGTGCAATCCACAAGCAGAACTGCCGCAGGTATTGGATTTGCGCCGAGGTCAGGTTATACAGGTCGAGCCAGCTTGCCCGCGTATAAATGCCGACCTCATGGTCGTGATTGCTTTCCCGCAATCGCTCGATGAATGTTTGCCAATAATAGAAGCCATCGTAACCACCGTGATAACTGTCTTCCAAGTCCACGAACATCGGCAACTCACCGAAGTCGCCGCCCAACTGCCGCAGGTATAGCTCCGCCTGCGTGACGGGATTGGCTCGGCTGTCATAAAAGAAGTAGCTCCCCCTCGGAAGCCCCGATTGCTTGCTCGCAAGCCAGTAGTCGGTGAAGTCAGGGTCAGGCCATGCGTTCTGCCCCGCCCGAATAATCACACCCCCCGCATCCTTCAGAACCATGCGGGAGAAATCTATCTTGCGGGCAGTCGCATTGTCGTCCTGCCAAAAGCTCACGTCCGGCACTAGAACAGCCATTCTATTCTCCTGTGATATATCCTTCAAATATGCGGGCAAAATCGCCCTCAGGCCGTCCTAGAGCCATCTACGGGCATTCTAGAACGTCCAGCCATCCCGAACTTTGGCGGTATCCCGGTTCAGGGCTGGTAAGACATCCCTTGCCTCGTAAACCTTGCCGCCGTAAATCGCCCGACCCCCCTGAATGACAATCGGGCTGATGGAAAAGGCATCACCATCATACTCCACGACCGCCGCCCCTTGTTGCCATTGTTGCCCTTCGTTATGCCCCGGTACGACATAATCCACCCGGCACAGACATCCGGGCGAGAAGGCTGAAACCGTCCGCAGGCCAAAGCGGTCTTTTATCGTCCGTGAAGCCCATTCGATTTTGTGGATATGCCCCATAATAACGGTTTCCTGTGCGCTTGCGACCAACGCCCTGACCGTATCCGTTGAACCCTTCCGGGAAAGGTTGCCATGAATGATTTTTACCGAGCCGACATATATGGAATTATTCGGATAACCCGAAATGTATTCCACGCCGAGCGTGTCCAAGCCCAATAAGTTATTCATGCTCAGGGCGGGAACGCTTACGTTTTCCGCCGAGGCCAACCCATGTGCCGCCAGCAAGTGCAAGGTCATCATCTTCGGCAGGCGGGCTTCGTGATTGCCTTCCAGCTTGCGGTGCGCGGCTTTCCCTGCAAGCCCGGTGAACTGCCTCAACCACCAATGCGCCTCGATGATGGCGGGTTGTGTCGTGAAGTAAAAGTCAGGTTCTCTGATGAACTTGTCCGACCACTCGTTTAAGTCAAGCCAGTCGCCAAGATAAATCACTTCATCGAAAGCATGGTCGGCGGCGATTTGCAAGACCACATCCATCGCCGCCCGGTCATGGAAAGGGTCGAGCCGCCCCGATAATCCCTTGCGCCGAAACCCTATTTGTGCATCGGGGATAATCAGCGTCCTGCCTGCCTTTGCCCTTTTCGCTTTCCGGGGCTTCTGAACTTCACCGAATGACCCGATGGGGCTGACGGGAAGGAATATCTGTTCGGGCTGTTTGTTAACAAGATTGGCTTCCACCTGAAACAACGGTTCGACTACGATGCGGGCATTATCTCCGCTTCCAATCCTTGCGGCGACCTCCCACTTGTTCGCCTTCCACCGTTCAACCCGCCATTGTGCAAGGTCAATTTCAAAGGCTTCGATAAGGTCAGGCAGGGACTTGATACGCTTGCCAACCGAGAAGGCGGTCAGCCCGCCATCGTCCTGCCTTACACCCTCCCTTGTCGCCGGGGCGGGCAGGGCGGAGGGTGAACCGTCAGCAGACGCTTTCCTTGCCCGATACACCTTCGAGCGCAGGGAGGCTTCGGTCATCCTGTGCCGCCTTGCGAACTGTGCCATTGTAACCCCTTTCGCACGTGCGGTATCCCATGCGTAAAGGGTTTCGGCGGCTGTCATTTGTGCTGTCATTGTTTCCCCTTAATGTCCTGCAACTCCCTGACGAGCCTCTCCAATTCCGCCACCCTGATTTTCAGGTCGGCATTTTCCCGAATGACCGCCTTCTTTGTGGCGACCTCCAAGTTTAGGCGGGCTTCCAATTCAGCGATACGCAGGTCTTTGGCAACGCTTTCCTGTTCCAGCGCATCAATGCGCCGCCCGCATTCATCGAATGAATTTTTGTATAAACCCAAAACCTGTTCGGCATCATCAATGAATGACTTCTTTGCCTCGGCTCGAAGCTTTTCTTTTTCAACTTCGATTTCCTCGGCAAACCTGCCCTTTTCGTATTCCAACTGCTCGGCAAATTGCTTTGCCTGCCCCCTGCGGTCGCGGGCGTTCTTGACCGCCGAGATGATAAGACCCGACACCGCAAGAAACCAACCCACGATTTCGATAACGCTCACACCCTCAATATTCATTTCGGCCTCCGGCTTGCTCAGATAAGATAAGTCGGGGAAACTGCCGGTGACCCCGGAACTCGTTGCGCTGGCTTCAATGGGATTGCGTGAATGAACTGCGAGGCCGTATAACTAGTACTCCACGACATCGCCGTTGTCCCGCCCCCATGCGCTCCGGGTTCTGTGCTGTTATATAGCTTTACATAAAAGGTGCTGGAATAATTCAGATTGGCGGCTACCCGTTGTGTCTGTCCAGCCCCCACAGATGGGGCGGCGGCATTTTCAACCACCGTGAACCACGCATCGAAAACGAGGTCGTCATACATCGTATCCGCAACCGTTGTCGCGTTCACAGAGACCGATGTTCCTGATGCGCTATTGCTTGCCCCCGTCCGAACTCCATACACGCCTGTAAAACTCACCGCAGAGAAGACGGCATTGGTCGTGCTACCGAAATTCACAACCGCATTGTGCGCTCCGCTGTCTGGATTTTTCAACCCGAAGATGACCCGCTGATTGCCGGAATTGTAAAGCAGGGTCATGGATACCCCGTTGTATGTGGCGGTGGGCGCAGAGCCGGGGTTGATACTGAACGATGCGCACACAAATAAATATCGGTCATTGCCCGAACAGGTATGCGACCACGATTTGGATGTCGCGGCGGTGGTGATGTTTGCCGAGGTCTGTGCATCAAAGGCAATTGTCATTGGCTATGACCTCGTATAAGTCAGCAGGACACCGAGCAGGTAGGCATCCTGCGTCAGCGTATCCGAGCCGTCTGTGCCTGCCCGATACACCCTGAACTGCGCCATTTTGCCAGCCGCAGGCGTTCCGCCTAGGGTGATGGCGGGGGTTGCCGAGGAGATATTGACGGGGTAAGCGGAGGCTGTTCCGCTATCATTTATCACCTGTTGCGTTCCCCACGCCACGTCAAGGTTGTCACCGTTGCCATACGCCCGCCCCTGACAAGCCCACGTCACGTTGTTTGTTGATGACGTTGCCTGTGTCCAGATGAACTTAGCGGTCATCGTCCCGCCGTTATAATCATCCGGCAGGTACGGGAGCGTCCATTGACCATAATTGGTCGTCCCGTCAGCAAAGGCCGGAACGAGGATATTCTGGTCGTTGCTGGTCATTTCGATTTGAACCGGAACGGCACACCCCTGCGTGGTCGAGGGGATAATGCTTGCCCCTGACAAGATGATGTGCGCCGACACCTGCGACTTCAAATAAAGAAGGTTGTCCCTGACGTGCGTGTTCATCATGGA
>CAZBOT010000009.1:27149-46909 GCA_964493575.1 uncultured Candidatus Saccharibacteria bacterium
AGTCCAAGCCATTATTTACCTTCCATTTCCAGCCCATCGGGTGCGGGCGTTCCGTTTGCAAGGTTTTCGATTACCAAGTCGAAAACCGTTTCACCATTTGGCATCCGGGGATGACCGGCTGGATACCAATTCATATTGACGATGCGCTTTCGCTCCCGCAATACCGCCTGAATTTGCTCGAAGTCATCCGGGAAGATGACATCATAGGAACGCCCCGCAGATATAATCTTTTCAAGGGCGGTGATGACCTTTTCGGGGTCTTTGACTTTAACAAGATAACCCTGTACGGTTATCTCCTTGTAGCCCATGATTTCGGGGTTACACCGTGAGCAGATGAACGGCTTGCCCCGGCTCACAAATTCAGCCCCGTTGCAATCCGGGCAATCTGCTATCACCCTGCCTTCGTTGATGTATGCAAGAACAGTCGGCATTGAAAACTCCACAGGTCAAACAAACATATTTGGGATGGTGGTCGAACCCAAAACGGACAGGGTTGCATCGCCCAATATCCATGCGCTTCCGACATCGGCGGGGGAAAGCCCCCACGACACCCGAAGCAATGCTCCGTCCTCGTAGGAAAATTCCACCGAGGTTATAAAGAAGTAGCCAGCAATCCCGGTCACGGTTTCAGATAGATAGATGCGGTCACCGATGTCACAGGTCAGGGCGGCAGTCATCAGAGCGTTGGAATAATTCGCAATAAAGTCCACGCCCGAAATGTGAGTGACGGGGTCTTTGTAGCGTTCCAGAATGCTTCGAGCGATGTCCGCCGCCACGTTCACGCTTGTCTGATAAGGCAGGTTGAACGAAAGCGTTCTGCGCCCGTATGTAGAAATGCTTGTCGCATCCTGAACACGGACATCCTGCCGTGAATACAGATACATACCCTTTGCCCGAAGCTGGAACAGGTTCAGGAAACCGAGGACGCTTCCGGTATTTTCAAGCGTGACCTCAGCGGTGTTCCCGCCCCACGTAACCGAAATACTCAGGTCAGCGTTCAGGTCGTTTGCGCTGTTGCCCGCAACTGAAGACATCCGGTAGTCCGTGTCCGCAACCGGGGTCACTTCCGAACCCGGATACTTCGAGATACGCTCGGCACGACTGTCAGGGTCAATGTAGCGGGCGGTTATCGTCACCGGAGAAGCGGGGGGCAACTCCATTTCGCTATCAATTGCCCACAGAATAACCGCGTCAGTATCCACGCGCCGATTTGCAACCGAGCAGACCACATCGTTATAGATGTTATCCTTGCCGCGCTTAATCACCAGCCCGGACATTGTATCACTCAGGGTTGCCGCCGTCCCTGTTTCCGCCGCCCTTGTATTGCGTGAGGTCAGCACAAGCGTTTCACCGTCCGTTGTATTTCCGGTCACGTATAACAGGGATGCATCGCTTTGAACTGCTTTTTGAAGGACGGTCATGGGGGCGGTGCTTTCATCCCCCTCGTCATCCAGCGAGTAGGCGAACGTATCCGGGGTGACATCGTAGGCAGTATTCAGCGGGGATACCCCGATGTTCGTCACCACTATTGCAACTATCTGGTCGGTGCGCTTGTCAATTTGAACTTCGATTTTGTCCAGCTTTATATCGAGCAGGTGCGACATAAAATCTTCGGCGGTGACTTCTACCGAATGGTCGCCCCGCAAGCCGGGGGTCGGTTCTATCGAGGCGATGCGCCCATGAAACACATAGCGGGTGTTCGCCCCTGATACCAGCTTCCATCGAACGGGGATGCCGTCAGTAAAATAAGCCCGCTTGTTTGCATGGTCGGGCGAATAATAGCCCTGCAATCCGCCCGAATTATTTATGGAATTATCCAGTGAAAATGTTATCGTCCCAACTGCGGCAACCCTGTCATTCACACCCGAACCCATGATACCCCGGCGGGCGGTGATACCTGCACGTGAGCGCACGTCAGCAATATCAACCCACACCCCGTTTAACTTGAACTGAAGGGTTGAGGTCACAGTCGCCATTTAGACCGCCTGTGCCGCCCCGGAACGGGCAAGGGCGACCTGCTCCCTTGCTCCCGGCATACGTGAAAGCAACCGCCGAATGTCATCCAGCTTCCCAAGCATCGCATCATTTCCAGCTTCAAGCCTTGCGGTGCTGTCACGGGTTGCCTGTGTTTGCTGTTGCCCGGTGAACTCAACGGACGCGGACACTGCCGCCGTCTGTGTCGCAAGGGCGGTGACTGTCTGAACTGCGGTCGCGACCACATCATCGGATGTATTGCCGCCCCCACCACCGCCCCCACCCCCGCCAGTCGAGCCGCCTGACGATGAACTGCGCCGCCTTGCCCTGCGTTCAGCAAGGTCGCCCAAAGGTCGGCGGCGGTAATACTCCCGTTCATCGGCAGACATATCCCCACCGATGCGATACGCCATTTCGGGGGTGAGGCCGGATGCGAGTAAAGCCCTTGACTGTTCATGCGTGAAGACATAGCCGGTCGGGGAGATAATCTCGTAACCTTCTTCACCGACCATTTTCCAGCCCGCCCCCATTTGCCCGCCGGACGCATATCCAATCAGGTCGCCCTCGGTTTTTGTATTGTGGACAAGCACACCGTTTGCGAAGTAGTTATGAACTTCGTGGTCAATGTGCAAGTTATAGGTCGGCACTTGCCTTTCAACCCAACGGAGCGAGGTCACGACAACGACTTCCCCATCAAAGCGAAGTAATTCATCCCCAAGCATCAACGCCCCGGCAGGCTTCCACTCCCCGCCCACAAAAAGCAAGTGTTCGGGGGTCACGCCAATCCGGTCATTGACAAGGAGATAACCGTTAATTTCCCCGGCTGAATGCTCGAAGGTTTCCACAACGGTTGTCAGGACGTGGGAATTTTCCTGCGGGTCATAGGATACAACCCGGTCACCGACCTTTACCTTTTCAATGGCCTTGCGCCCGCCGTCCGCCATCCAGACCATCGTGCCAGCGATGAAGCATGTCGGGTCTGTGTTCCCGATAGCCGGTATCCTTCCGCTAACGTGAAGGTTCACGAAGTAGTCATAGCTTTCGCCGCTATGCTTGCGAAGGTTGTCCATTTGCTCGACATAGTAGGCGGCCTTCTGTCCGCCCTCGCCCATCGCCTGATTTGCGGGGGACATTCCCTTTTCAATTTGAGGACCGACTTTCTCCGCCGCGCCGCCAGTGTTCAGCATCCCGATAACGATGCCGTCAAGGGCGGACTTCTGTTGTGCAAGGCTCATGTTCTCGTTGTCAAGGATGCCGAGGATATTTTCGCCTGCCTTCGCAACGGCGGGGTCAATCAGCCCCCACGCCTCACCGATTCTCAAGATGGTCTCGTAATTGCCATCGGCGGCCAGCTTTTGACTAAGGATGCCGAACACAATTTGCCGGGAGGCTTCAAGGGCGGCCTCGGATGCCTTGCGCTCGGCCTCCTCCAACTCCTTGAACTTCTCTTTGGCTTCCCCTGCCTTGATACTCCCGTCAGCCAAGCCTTCGTTGATTTCCTGCCGCTTGACCGCAATGTCCTCCATCGAGGAATGATATTTTTCCTGAACGTCATTCAGGCGGCTTGTCACATCGAGCAGGTCTTCGGTTGTGTATTCGATAACCTCGGTCGGCGGGATGACTTCGCCCGCCGCTTCAGCCGCCCGGTTGAACGCCCGGACTGCGGCATCTTCGTAATTTGCCGCCCCGGTTGTAATCTCACCCATGATGGCCTGTTGCGCCCGGTAGATTTCTTCCGCCTGTCTGCGGTTTTCATCGGTGATGGCTTTCGGTCCGCCGCTTTGCTGGATGTCCACCTGAATTGAATAGATTTGCTTTTGGCTTTCGAGGAACTTGAAGTATTCCTGCCAGCCAGCAAGGGCGGTGGTCGCCGCATCCGCCAAAGATGCTCCGGTCGGGGCGGCGGTCTTTTGCACTTCGGCAACGAAGTTAGCCCAAGATGCCTCCCACCGTTCGTAGGCCGTCTTGTTATCCTCGGCCAGCCCCCCGGCTTCTTCAAGCATCCGGTTACCTTCTTCAAGCACCCGGTTCAGAAGGGCTTGCCGCTTTTCCATCGGGGTCAATTCGCGGGCGGTCTTGCCGATGGCTTCGGCATAATCCTTATAGGTCTGCTTTGCATTGACGATAATGCCGAGGTTGTCAAGGATAAGCGGGGACATACGACCGATGCCTGTCACGATGTCGCTGAATGCCTTAGTGGTATCCACGCCCATCGCCCGCCCACGCAGGGCGGCTACCTGAAGCAACTGTCCCATTTGCTCGGCATTGGTGGACACGCCAAGCATCATCGCCCGGTCAGCCGAAAGGATAAGGTCGCGATTTGAGATTGTCCCTTGCGAATACTCCCGCAGGCTGTCCAGCATCCTCCCCATGTTCGTACCGTAATGGTCGGCAAGGTCGGCGGATGACTTTTCCAGCCGTTGCATATCTGCGCCAGCCTCGGCAAAGTCCATCGCCTGTTTGATTGCCAGTCCCGCCCCCGCAATAATCCCTGCCGCCATGCCGACCGCCCCGGCGAACTGCTTGATACCCATGCCTGCGGCCTGCCAACTCTCACGATTTTTGGCGTTTTGGGCGATACCCGCGTTTACACGCCTATCGAGGTCTTGTAAATCCCTCTCGATTTGACGGAACGAAGCATCGGTTTTCCCTTCGAGGGCAACTCGTAATCGGACTTCAGCCCCGGATGTATTAAGTGGCATGTTTCCTCAACTCCATCACGTTCTCCACAATGCGCCAAGCATCGGGGTTTCGGTCGCACCACTCGGCAATATTGCCTGCCGTGTAAAAGCCCTTGCAAGCGTTGTAAACGCTCAACGCAACCGACATGCGCTTCAGCAACCCGGCAGGCTGGTCAAGCCTGCCTCCACTTTCGGGCAACCCCCATGCCTTCGTGTCCCATGCTTCCCGCAAGTCGTCAGGCGGTGGCGTTCGTTCCCCGGCTAACTCGTCATCAACGAAGCCAGCCACCGCCAATATCAGGAAGGGCTTACGGCCATTACCTCAACGTACTTTTCCGTGATAAGCCCTGCCAGCCAGTTTATGCGGTCAGGAGGCCAGTCGAGCAAAGGGTCATCGCTTTCGGTTATCTGCATAACCGGAAGCTCGAACCATCCAGCCATGAAAGCCGCCTTCACGATGTCGTGATTGACAATCGGGACGGGACGCCCACCTTCCTTGTCGGAGAGGGAGCGAAATTTTTCAACGTTCCTTTGCTTCAGTTCGTTGAACTTGACCTCGAAACCCTTGTATGAATTGCTCATACTAGACCACCGTACTATCGGTGATTGCGCCGTTCACCGTGAAGCTGATGGTGACGGGGGTTGCGGCATTGTGGGATACCGGACGTTGCCTGCCCGTGATGGTCGCCGTGAACGCCCGCTTTGGCTTCGTGGGGCTGTTGCCCTGCGGATAGACCTCGAAGGCGTATGACGTGCCGGGGACACAGGCATCGAAGTCTGCTTCTGCTCCATCGTCAAGCAGGTTGATTGTCCCCTGTGCGGAGGTCTTGCCGGGGATGTGCGTCTCGGCATTTTCTCCCACAACGGTCGTGTCGTAGGTCGCCGCGCTTTCGTTGATTTCGCATGAGACCACATTGGCAAGGGTCACTGCCCCCACCTTCACGCTCAGGGCGTTGCCTGAATACTTAGCCATTTTCGTCCTCGCTTTCGCTTTCGGCCTTTGCCTTGCTGGAAACGGTCTTCACTTCAACCGTTCCCATCGCAACCAACTCGTTCACAATGCCGGGGTCAAGATGGGAAAGGCTCACTTCCTCACCGGCTTCGATGATGCGGTTTTCGGGTGAATACCACAACCGCTTAAGTGCGATATAGGTCTTGTGTCGCGGCATGATTACACCGACCCGTCTGTGATTGCGCCGTTCACCGTGAAGCTGATGGTCAGCGGGGTTGCGGCATTGTGGGATACCGGACGCTGGCGGCCTGTGAAGGTCGCCGTAAAGGTGCGCTTTGGCTTGCCGCCTGAATTGCCCTGCGGATAGACCACGATGGTCGCGCTGTCACCCGGAACACAGGCATCGTAGGCGGCCTCGGCATCATCATCGAGCAGGTTGATTGTCCCCTGCGCGGAGGTCTTGCCGGGGATGTGTGTCTCGGCATTTTCTCCCACAACGGTTGTGTCGTAGGTCGCCCCACTCTCGTTGATTTCGCAGGAAATCAAGCCAGCAAGAGCGACAGCATCAATGGTCACGGAAAGGGAATTACCTGAATATTTCGCCATGTGAAAAGCTCCTGTTACAAAATGGTCACGGAGAGCATGAAGACCTCAGTCGCATACTGCGCTCCGCTTATGCTTACATCCTCGACCGATGAAGGTTCACCGGAAAAGTCAAGGTCAGTCCAATTTGCGCCCGTCCGATTGGCTTCAACTACGGATGCGATTTCTCTCTCTATCCAGTCGAGCCGGTCTTCCACGTCTGCGGAAGTCCAGCCGGAGGCGGTGTCTTCATCCGGGACGAAGACCGCAAGGGCGAAGGCGAACACAGTTTCCACGCCGCCCACCGAATTGAACTGCCGCTTTGCTCCTGCCGACATCACCGCCACAAGGGGGGCGACATCAATGGATGACGGCTTGTAAGCGGTCACCTGCTTGCAGGGTTTTCCCACGCCCACAAGGGCGGTAGTCAGCAGGGCGGCGATGGCTTCACGGACAGTCTCACGGCTTGCCATTGGCTACCCTCCGACCATTCTGCGGGCGACCATGACGACATTGCTTTGAATGGCTTTAGCCTCTTTGCCGATTTCGGCATCCGCAACGTCACGGAACAACTGCCAGCGTCCAACGTGCATCCACGCCTGACCCTGCCCGTATGCGTTGCCGACTGGATATTTGGCATAAGGCATACCGTTCTCAATGACATATCCGTTTTCACTTGCCTTGATACGCCAAGCCTTTTGAAAGCGGAAGGTGCGCCTGTACTTTTGTCCGGGGCGTTTGGGCGGATACACCTGCATCTTTGTTACAATCCGCCGCATCGCTTCGTAAAGACGAGCCTTCCCGATTTTCGGTATTTCAGCCCGCAGGTTGTGAAGCCCCTGCCGGACAAGCTTTGCGTTCTTGCTGACGGAAAGGGTCAGCTTAATCACCGCTTGACCTCCTCTAAAATCAGGTTGAGGCGGGTATCTGTCCCGAACCGCCAGCGCAGGGCAGAGCGAATGTGATACTCCCGGCCTTCCACAACGAGGATGTCGCCGTCATGGATGTCGGGGTTATCCTGTGCGAAGGTTTCAAGCAGGCGGTAACCCGCATCCAGCTTCAGCAGGCTTTTTATATCTGCCGCCCGCTGGCTTTCAATCGGACACAGGGGAACGATATTCAGGCTTGCAAGATTGGTCACGTAGCCCGACCGTTCCCCATTCACAAGGGCGTTGCGCTTCGTGCTTGCGGTCACGGTGGCGATGTGCGAGAAGGCAAGGTCGGTCATTCGTCATCCTCCTCGTCGTCATCTTCAAGCGTCTGGAAGTCCAGAACGATTGCGCCTGTTTCAAGGGGGGAAGCCCCGCCGCCATAATTCTCTCCGATGGCATTTTCAAGGGCTTCTATATCCTCCCGGACGGAAGCCGCCAACTGTGACAGCTTTTCAGACATCGGTCCGGAAGTGATGTCCACAAGGGCAAGGTTTCCCCTGATACTGCGGAGCAGGCGCAACTCCGCATGGTCAAGCATTTCGTCAAGGTCATCCGTATCAACGGTTGCAATATCCGCATCCGTTACCGAGGCAAGGCTGGCGACCGTTCCCCCCACCTTGCGAACCGCATACCCGATGGGGTCATTCAGGTCAGCGTTCGCTCCCTGTGTCGTAACAGCCATCGAAGCCATTTGCATAAGAGGGCTTCGCCGGGAAACAAGAATGCTTTCGATTTGACTTCGGGTAACAGTCATGCGGTTATCCTGATAACTTCAATGGGAGGGCTGGCGGGAAGGAGACCCGCCAGCCCTCTTGCATAAGTGGCGGTTACACCAGTGGCGAATACTAATAAGCGAGAGAGGTCGGCACGGTGTAAGAGCCAGCGGATGCGAACTCGATGGCAATCCCGTTCAGGCGGTTGCCCGCCCCGTAGCCGTAGCGTTGCCGCCACACGGAATTTTTGAACGGGAAGGCGGTGTCTTCAGCAACCAACTGGAGCGAGCCGTCACCGAGGCCGACTTCGGCAGGGTCAACGCGCCGAATGAGGGGCTTCGGTGCGCCCATGTGCAAGCCGAAACCATAGCCCGAAGGCAGGTAACGCCATTCCACCACCCACACGTTGTTCAGCGAGCCGAGGACACGACCGGGCGCGCTGGAGGGGATGCCAGTCACGGTGTCGGTGTCCTGACCGGGGCGGACGTTCATGTCGGTGACCTTCGTGAAACCACTGATGGCCGCAATCTTTGCTCCGGCGGCGGCGGTCACAAAGAGCATGATGTCCGAGCCGCCAGTCGGTGCGCCGAAGTGTTCCTCCAACTCACTCTTGACGGTGGCGGTCGGGTCATTGGTCGAGGAGATTGCACTCTCAGCGTAGCCCGCTTCGAGGTAGTGGTCTTCGGTCGCTTCGCTTTCCGAGCCGAGGACGGGCGGATAGAGGGTCGCATCGCCATTGGCGAGGGGCTGGACGGTCAGCGTCCCGCGCCCGGTCTGGTCAGCATGGGAAAGGGCGGTATTGTTGAACAGGGCTTGCAGGATGGCCTTGCGCTCGGTGTTCAGCGAACGAATCTGAACGGTCTTGATATGACGGTCAAGCTCGGCAACCGTCATGTAGGCCATATCAATATCGTTCTCACCGATGGCATCGGCATAGTCGTTCAGAGGCCAAGCCACATCCCACCCGCCATAGGCTTTCAGCGCACCGGGACGACCCTGTGAATTGCGCCCCTGCATGTAGCCCCCGCCGGGGAGCTTGTAACGCCGCTGGATGTCGGAAGTGCTTTCCTCCACGAAGAAGGAACGGGCGGCGGCAGTCGCCGCATTGAACTCGGCAAGCACCGTCTGGACAGCATCGTACACGATGGACTGGTCAAGGGTGCGGAGGTATGTGCGCTCGGTTTCACTCACGCCAAGCGCACCGAAAAGGGTACTCATGTTTTATATTCTCCCTTCGCCTTAGCCAGCTTCCCCGGTCACCCGGAGAACCTTCGTCAGCGCACCGTCGTTCATCGGAACGACCATCCCGACAGCCAGCGAAGTCGTGCCTGCGGCATCCGCAAGCACCCCAACGGTGTCGGAGACATAAACGGGAGCGTCATACGCGAGGCCGGACAGGTCGAAGCCTGCGACCTCACCCTCGATGACGACATCCACATCCTGACCGGCTTTCACGCTTTCGAGCGTGATGCCCCGGAAACGATTGATGGGGGATGCGCCATTGGCATCAGCTTTCCCCACCTTGCCGGAAGCGTTGATATAGACGGGCGTGCCAGCGTCCAAATCAGCGGCGGCCTTGTAGGTGCGAACCCGCGCTTCCATTGGAAAGACGAGGGCGACCTTTGCGGCAGTAACGGTCAAATCGGTCATGTTTCAAGAACTCCTGTTCAAGATTAGAAGCGGATTACCGACTGTGCCGCAGGCGTTTCGGTCTGCGGCTTTAGACCATGTTTGGGCGCACCACCGGAAGGCGTTCCCTTTGCGGGGGCTTTGGCTTCCTCAGCCAGCAGGTAAGCCTTGCCTTTCGCCAACTCCGCAAGGGCTTTTTCAATGCCCTTGTATTCCCCGGCCTCACCCTCCTCGATGACGCTCCGGTCAATAAGCACCAGAACATCGTCAAGGGCTTCGGGCTTGAAAGCCGGACGGGTGACGGTCTTGCCGTCCTTGTCCATGACGGGCTTCGCGGCTTGCGCCTTGATTGCCTCGTTCAGGATGCGGGACTTCAGGGCGGCTTCCCTTGCTTCAGCATCAGCCTGAACCTTTGCGGCTTTGGCTTCAGCTTCAGCAAGCTTCGCCTGCAACTTTTCAGCCTCGGACTTGCGCTGGTCTTCGGCTTCCTTTGCGGCCTTGACAACGGCAGAGAGGTCGTCCACACTCTCGAAGCCCAACTGTTTCAGCAGGTCTTTTGCCGCCGCCGACCGTCCCTCGGAACGGGCGTTGCCGACAAGCCGGTTCACATCTTCCTGTGAAAGCTTGCCGGAAGCCGGTTCTCCCTCAGCAGGCGAACCGCCGGACGCACCCTCATCGAGCAAGAACATATTACGAAACATGGTCTAATCCTTCCCGCCGTTTGACCGCAGGCGTAGCGTATTTGGATTTTTGGCAAACAAAAAAGCGGGACGCATTTCGCGTCCCGCTTTTGTCGCCAGTCGGACAAACCGAATTATAGCACAAATTGTCTAAAGAAAATCAAGCCGACGGGTGCATTATTCCGGCCTTGCAGGAATAACATCGAAATAGGAATTTGTGTTCGCCGCCTGCCCCGTCCCGGTTGAATACCAACGATACAGCCACACGCCCGGAAAGCCGGTCGTATCAAGGGAGATTTTATACACCCCCTCGGATGACCTTGTAAGCTCCGGGTCTGTTCCGTAGGTATAGGTCGTCTTCGTGCCGTCAGGCCTTTCGATGACAGCCTTGACCACCGTAGGGTCGAGGGCGACATCATCGGCATCGGTGAAAGTCCCGGTCAGCCGGACAATGTTTCCTTCCGCATATTCAGCCATTTGTCACTCTCCGTATCAAATGCTTTCGTCAGACTGGATGATATTAAGGGCTTCATCCATTGGATTAACCGAATAAACCGATGCGCCTGCTCCTGAAACATTATTCAGGCTTTCGTCACCGACAAGAATACTTACGCCGCCCGGAGGCCGCAGGCGGGTGGATTGCCCGGTCAGGGTCAGGCTTCCCGCAATCACCGCCAGTATATACAGGGATGCGGGGGCGTAGGTCAGGGTTGCGTCCTGCCCCGCAAGCGTCAGGCTTCCGGGGCTGGTGGTCAGCAAGCGTGAAGCGGTCAGGGTAACCGAGGCAGGGGAAAGGGCAAGGTTACCTTCGCTCACGCTTATCACCCGAAGCGCAAGCAGGTCAGCCGCCTGTCCGGTCAGGCTTGCGCCTGCCTCGGTGACGCTCAGAACCCTTATCGCGTTCAAGCCGACTGACTGCCCCGATGCGCTCAACGTGCCGGGACTGGTGGTCAGCAAGCGGGACGCACTCAACGTCACCGCCTGCCCGGTCAGACTTGCAACCGCCCCGGTTATGGTCAGCGTATAAGAACCCGCCGGGGTGTAGGTCAGCGTAACGGATTGCCCTGCAAGGGTCAGACTTCCATCGGTCACCTGAACGAGCCGGGACGAAGCCAGCGTGACGGATTGCCCCGCCAGCACTCCAGCCCCCTCAGTCACACTCAGAACCCTTGTCACATTCAGGCCGACGGATTGCCCTGCAAGGGTCAGGCTTCCGGGGTCGGATGTCAGGGTATAGCCGCCCGCCGGGGTGTAGGTCAGGGTCACCGATTGACCGGATGTGCTAAGGCTTCCGGCGGTAACGCTCACAAGGCGGGCAACTGACAGCATGACCGATTGCCCCGCAAGGGTCAGGCTTCCCTCGGTGACGGTCAGCGTTCTTGCATAAACAAGCGTCACCGATTGCCCTGCAAGGGTCAGGCTTCCCTCGGTTGCTGAAACAAGCCGGGAGGCCGTCAGGGTCACCGACTGACCGGATGCGGTCAGCCCGCCCTCGGTGACGACAATCCTTCTCGTAAGGGCTAGGGTAACCGACTGCCCCGTAAGGCTTCCGCTTCCGGTGGTCACCGAAACAAGCCGGGATGAAATCAGCGAAACGGATTGCCCCGATAGACTTCCGGCCTTCTCGGTCACGGTGACTTTGCGGGTCAGGGCAAGTGTTACCGACTGACCTGCAAGGCTTCCGCTTGCCTGTGTAACTGTAAGGGTATAGGTCGGCCCGGAAGCCGCCGCCTTTACTTCTGCGGCAAGCCCAACCCAATTGCTTGAATTCGTCCACGATGCTGATGCGGTGGTCTCAAAGGCATCAGCCCGCCATTGTGTATTGAAACTTCGAGCCGGTCCGGCTCCGCTGTGTTCATCAACTTCCGTCCAATTTGTGCGATGCGTGGTCGTCTCATTGGCATTGTGCGCGAAGGCCGCAATCGGACGGTTATCAGAACTGCCCGCCGCAGACAGGGTGATGCTCCCGCTTGTTGCCCCCGAACCGTCACCCGTCGGGGTCTGGACAAAAGCCGCCGCCACGCCGCCCGACAGGTCAGCCCCGTCCACCTGAAAAAAGCTCAGGTCACAATGAAGCTGTGTCTCGCTTCCAAAATCAACGGTCGTTGCCCCCGTTGATGAACCGGAGGCATTGGCGGCAAACAGGGTGATACGTTGTGCGTTACCGGAAGGCTCGGCGGCATGGGAAAGTATCTTCGTCCACGTCAGGCTGTTGCCTGAAACAGTCGGCTCGACTGATGACATCGTACCGACAGACGAATACACAAACAAGATAATCAGCCCGCTTGTGGGGGGTGTCCACGAGGAGGTTGAGTAACTTGTCGCATCATTCCCGGCCTTCAGGTCGGGGGTTGCGGACGAGCCGAGATTTGTAAATGAAATCGCCATGCGGCGACCTGCTTATCCGGACAGCGTAAAGAGGCCGTTCGCTCCGAAGTCAAGAAGCAGGCTTTCGCCATTGGCGAGGGTCAGGTCTGAACCGTAGTCCAGCCAGCCAATCAGGGGGTCAGCCGGGGAGGTCGGGGTATCGTTGTACACCACGATATAACGGAAGGCCGCCACCGAGCCGCCGGATGCGGTCAGGGTCAGGTCGGTCGGGATGTACTTGTATGTGCCGGAAGCCTGCCCGGAACTGGTGAGGGCAAGGTCACGGCTCGAAAGATTGGTGTAAGCAATCTCCGTGACATCGGCAAGCACCGCATCCCCGGAAGCCGAGGGTGGATTGGCGGCGGCGAGCAGGGCGACCTTGATGGTATCGCTTGCGAAATTGTGGACTTTCTCGGCGATGTGTTCCTTGAAGGCATCGAAAAAGGTGAAGGTTGAAGCGGGCATGGGGTAACTCTCCTGTTCAAAGATGGAAACAAAAAGCGGGACGCAATTGCGTCCCGCTTTCACCGTCAGTCGGACGGGGTTATTTTAGCACATATTTTCTTTGGATGGGCTTAACAAAATAACTTCAAAACCCTTATATCACCACAAGGAGAAAAACAATGACAAATACCATCATGTATCAAGTCCGCTATCGCACCCGCAAGCTCACGAAGTCAGGCAGACCGTCAAAGGCGGCGGCTTGCTGGCGTTTGCATCTCAGGCACTTCAATACCCTCGAAGCCGCCGAAGCCTTCGCCGCCCAATACACCGACCCGATGAACTGGACGAGGGTCACCCCGGTCGGGGTTGATAACAACCTTTTCTCCGACATCTTCTACCTGCCCGCCAAGAGCAAGAAGGGATAGCGTTACCATGACCAGCCCCCGCCCCCTGCGCACCTTCTCCATCCTCCTGCCCGATGGCAGTATCCGTGAAACCATGTCGGCGGACATCCACATATACGCCGCCTGTCTCAATTTCGCTGGCACGTGGCGCACCCTTCTTATCCCCTCCGACTATGACCCGAAGGAATTTCGTATCAAGGTTGCCACCTTTCACAACGTCCGCCCCGAGCAGGTTTTCATCCTTCCGGTTCGCCGGGGGGCGGCTGTCCTGACGGGCGTATGGGGTGACCCGAAGACCTGCGAAAACTGCTCCACGATGGAGCGCACCATCTTCAAGGATGACGGTGAATGCGATTGTGGATGCCGCAAGCATCACTATCATTGTCCCGACTGCGGGCGCATCCAGCAGGTAGGGTAAAGCGATGGCTGATAACATCATCATTCACGTTCAGTCGTTTTATGGCAGGCATATCTATATCAACGGTGCAACCGAGCAGGATTGGCTTGCCCTGACCGAAGGCTGTCAGGTCACCGATGGCATAGTGAACGGGTGGCATGTGAACCCTGAAATTTTGGCGGACATGCTCAACGAACGGAATGGCTTTACTGCTTACCCCTTCCGCCTGCCTGATGTGCCGCTTCTTGCCCCGGATTATCACGTCATCTTTTCCGTCCGCAACTCAATTGCCCCCGAATGACTTGCTATATAATCATTAACAATCCAGACCGACAGCCCT
Organism: uncultured Candidatus Saccharibacteria bacterium; assembly: GCA_964493575.1. Lineage (GTDB taxonomy): Bacteria > Patescibacteriota > Doudnabacteria > UBA920 > UBA920 > UBA920. Next base: position 41,245 of record CAZBOT010000009.1, read on the forward strand.
TATATCATCACAAGGAGATTTACATGCACAACTTTACTTTCCGCAAACGGCTCGGCGCAGGCGTGAACTGGCAGGGGGAAGGCGTGTACAGATGGGACGATGAAGAAAGGGTGTGGACGTGCGCCATGCTCGCCCCCGAGGGCTTCGTCCCTGACATCACCGAAACCCCGGACGGCTCATACCGCTACCTTACCGCCAGCGACCTTGACCAACCGGAAGGAGAATGACCATGAATTTCCGAATGGAATACCGCCTCAGCAAGCCCGACCGCAAGCTTTCCCGCATGGTCACAGGCATCGTGGAGCGCATGACCGACAGCCACGTTGAAGCGGTGATGTTCAAAGGCCGGGGCATGACCTACGAAATCCTCGATGCCGACCACGACTTCATTGACCTCGTGGCTGACATCATCGTGATTGCCGTTACGGGGGCGGGGAACAGCATCAGTGGCGGGGTCACCGAATTTAACAGGGGTGAATGACCATGACCAAGAAATCACTCGAACAAAATGACCGACATCATCATCACCCTTGCCACTCCCAACCCGAAGCTGACCAAGAGAGGCGGTAGTTTATGTCAGGGTCGAACAAGAAATCGCTTACTCAGGCATCCAGCGGACATGAAGCCCTCGTCATCCTGCAACGCCGCAAGGGGGTCACCTTCAAGCAGGCGAAAGGGCGGCACGTCAAGGTATTCAATGCGGGGCATCCGGGCTTCGTAATCATCCCGGACGACCGCAGGGAACTTACATACAATAGCAAGCGTTCCCTGCTTAAACAGCTTGCCACCATCGGTCTTACCCTCCTTGCCATCGGCATCCCCCTTGCCCTTTGGCTTCTGAAAGGATAACATGCGCAAATCCCAAAAGGAACGCTTCGAGGAATGGAAGTCACTTGCCCTGCAAGGCGAGAGCCGGTGGTCGGTCATCCCGACAAGGAATAAGACCGCCCTTCTACACAAGGGCAACGGGGCAGGCTATTTCGTAGCCGTCGAGCGTACTGGAACGGTTCGGGTCGGAGGCTTCCGGGGCGGGAGATACTACACCGCCGCAACCGTTCAGGCCGCAAGCTATCACGATGGGCTGAAAAGAATACTCAGCGCAATAAACATGACTTCCTTCATGGGATTATTCGAGTAAAATTATGTACATGACCAATAAACCCGCCCCCAAAAAGACACGCCCCTCCCGGAAGGGAATACACATCACCCCCTACAAGGGCGGGCGGACATCGAGGCGGCTTGCTGTGATGACACCGCAGACAGCCGCCAAGCTGGATGCAATTCTTGAAAAGCGGGGGGAGAGCTTCGGGGATTGGATAGAGCGCAAGGTCAGGGAGGATGAGGAATATATGTTCAGGGTCGGGGGAAACTAAAGCCCTTCGTCATCACCCTCACCAATCAGCATGTCGGATAGCCCGTCATCATAACGCTCATCAAACAGGGCGACCGAAGTCCTGCACCAACGATGGAAGGCAGGGTAATCCATGTAATCGGCATAGCGGGGGCTTCCGGTCAAGTGGAAGGGCTGGTCAATGTTTCGCACCTGACCATGCACCCGCCGACAGGTCTGCGTTGTCCGGTCATCAATGATGGCGATGGCGATTTTCTTATACCGATTGCCGCGAAGCACCCCTGCCGCGTTCATCACCCAATCGAACCCCGCCCATAAAAGCGAAGTGACAAACAGGGCAAGCAGGGCGGCAATATCAGCGGGGCGCACCGCGCCACCTGTCCCATCATCCCCGACAATTAGCTCGTTCTCCGCATCTGTCAGGTACAAGGCTTGCACCAATGCAACTTGCGCCGAAAGGCTTGCGTCAAGGGCGGCGATGGCTTCTTCGACTTCACTGGATAAATCCAAAGGGTTTATATCTATCAAGCCTTCACCGTAAAAGCCAAGCTGTCTATTTGCTTCTTGCATCCCGAACTCTATCATTTGATATAACTCCGCCCTTGCTTCAGCAAGCACCCTCGCCCTCATGCTTGCTAGGATAGCAAGGATGGCGGCAAGCCCCGCGCCTTCCCGCAAGGCTTTTGCAATTTGCTCGTTTGCATCCCGATAAGCAACTTCGACAAAGCCGTTCGGGAAGCCCCCGTTGCCGATGCGCTCGAAGGATGCGCCTATCTCCAGATTGGCTTCAATGCCTGACTGGATGGCTTCACTTAACGGGTTTTCCATTTACGGGTTTCCCTTTGCTTTCCGGGGGCTTGCGAACGCCGGGGGGTTGCGGGGCGGGCTGGCTGGCGGCGGCCTTTGCGCCTTCAACTGCCGCACGTGAAGCGTCAAGCCGCAGGGCATATTCCTCGGACGAAGTTATGTCTGCTATCTTGTCATCATCCCATCCCTGTTGCCTCAGGAAAACCGGCAGGGGAACGCCTGCGGCCTTCGCCTTGTTTGCGGTATCCCAAAACAGGCCGTCATGCTTGATGTCTGCGGTCGGGTCTTTGGCGAATACGGGGCGGTGTCCGATGCGATGGTCAAGGTCGCCCCTGTCATAGCTTTCCAGACCGAACCCCTGATACCCTTCGTACCCCCTCCAGCCGCCGATAGCGACAGCCATTTGATGCGCCCGGACGATGGCATAGTCATAGTCACCCCTGCGCATCAGCACCTTGTTTTCGGACGGCTCACGGTTCAGGCGAATGCTTTCCTCGGACGGGTCGCCCTTCACGTTGTGAAGGTCTGCGCCCAATTCCGGGTAGTCATACTCGATGCCCCGAAGCAGGGTATCCAGATAACCGGATGCGGCGGCGATGTCCAACTCAGCGATAATCGGGATGGCCTTTGCATTGGCATCCGATGAATACAGGGCGGGGATGGCTTCACGCGCCGTCTGTGCATCCGGGCGGGTGGTCGGCTTGACATCCACCCTGCCAGTCGTGTCGGGGGCTTTCACGCCAGCATACAGCATGGGGGCATCCACCAACTTGCGGGTGTAATCGGACAGCTTGCTTGCGAGGTCATCCACTTCCCGGAACTTCGGAAGCCCGGCTTGCAACTCAGACCACCCCCACCGCAGGCCGACGTTGTTATGCTGGAACACTACCATCGGAATAAACCCGTAAGGGACAGACCACTCAGCACCGTTGTCGTCCCATGCGAATAGCGCACCGTCAAGCAAGGTCTGATATACGACATCATCCCCGTCCCGGCTGGCAATCTCGGTGTATTTGGCCTGCCGACTATTGATAACCGGATGGTCGGTAATGTACTCGATGGTATAGCCCTTCACGTTCCCGGCCAAGTCCAACTCTATATCCTTCAGGAACATTGGATTAAGCCACGAAAGGGATACCCGCCCCTTATTCGGGTTGTCCACGACCATCAGCGCACCGTCACCCATGATGGATGTGCGCAGGGAAAGGATGTCCTTCAACTGTTGCATATTGGAAGCCCGCCACAGGGCGGCCAGCGGCCTGCGCAGGGCATTGTTGTCCGTGATGATTGGCAGGGCTGACGGGGTTTCTGTTCCATCCCCCGCATCCGGGTCAAGTGAACCGCCGAGCAGGTGCGACCGCCAAAAGTCACCGATGCGGAGGACAGGGTTATAGATACCCCGGATGCTCCGATACAGCCCGTACTGGTATTTGAAGCTTTCAGCGAAGCCGTGAATGGACTGGTACGCCGTGTTTTCATACAATGACCACAGCAGACTATAGCGGGTGACGCGGGCATCATACGCCTCGAAGCCCGGCGCATCCGTCTTGCCGAGGAACGACAATCGGAACGCACGCGCCGCATTGACAAAGGCCGAGCCGAATTGCTGAATGACATTCATGCGATTATCTCCATAAAATCAGCCCCGATAGCCAGCGAACACGTCCTGCCCGGTGACCAACTGTTGCATGTCCTCTTTGCCAGCCCACACCGCAAGGGCTAACGCCCAAAACATATCGGCATGGTGCTTTTCGCTTTCATCCACATCGAACACCGTATTATTAGCGACTGTCACCTTCCGGCGAAGTGAATGAATTTGATACATGAGGTCACGGTCAAGGGGGATGGGAACTTGCGCCCGCTGGAAGCGCAACTTCGCCTCAACCGCCCACAGCCTTTTTGTTTCATTAGTGAACTGCACCCCGGCGGCGGCGGGGTAGCGGCTCATGTTCTCCGCCAACTGCATCCCGATACCGTTGCTGTCTATCAGGAAGCCGGTAACTGGCAAGGCATCCAGAATACGCATGACAACCGCTTCTTGCAGGTCGAACTCCACCCGGTCAAGGGTGATATGAAGCCGCAGGGGAAGGCTGTCCGTGTAGGCGCTCTTGCCGAGCAGGATGATTTCGGTCGTATCGTGTCTGCGGCCTATATCCATCCCGCCGACCATCGTTTGCTCGATACTGCCTTCCTGTACCATCCGGGCGACATCGGCAATCTTTGCGAGCGCATCATCCACACCCTTCGCCCGCCTGTACCAATGCTTTTCCTCGGCGGCAAGAACTTGATTGCGCTTGATTAACTCCCAATCTATCCACGACACCGCCTCGTCCAGCCAGCCGCACTCGTACTCTTGAATGAAGTCATCGGATGGCGAATTTTCATATATCTGCCGCAGGCGGGGTGTACCAAAGCGGGCAACCCGTTCTTCGGTCAGCATGGTCGGGGCTTCCAGCCTTGCCGCCCGGAGGTTGTTGCAGAAGGCGGCGACCTCCCACCAGTGGATAGCCTGTCTGACGAAGCCCGGATAGGGACGGACGGCCTCAGTGAATATCTCCCAAAACATTCCCCTTGCGCCGAGGGGGGATGAACCGATGCGAATGAAGCCGCCCTTAGACAGAATGGGGAGGGCGGCCTGATAAACTTCCCGGTCGTTCGGGTAATGGGCGAACTCGTCCAGATATATCTTTGCCCTCGCCTTACCACGAGGGGGGCGGCAGGGATGGCTGATAAGGCGTGAGCCGTTGTCGAACTCCAACTCGTAAGCGTTATCCCGGACAAGCTTTGGCCTTTCATGCGGGTCAATGGCTTCGATGATTTGTTTGGCGTAGCGTATCTTCTCCGCCGCTTCATCCTGATTTATGGATACAAAGATGTGCGGTGTGCGGGGGAGCATCTTAGCCGAGGCCACGCTTTCAGCCGCCGCCAGCCACGACCATCCGACCTGTCTGGACTTCAGGGAAACCGACAGCATGGATGCGTTATTAAGGTGCGCAATCTGAAAGCCCTCCCATGAAGCGTTCGGGTCACCGACTGCCTCCCGGAGGTTCATGTGGTCTGCAAGATAAGCAAAAACCCTCGAATAGCCGAGCATATAAACTTCAGGGCGCATGGAATTACCCGGATAACTCCATGCGCCCCCCTGAAGCCTACTTCTTGAACTTCGGGCTAATCAGGAATACTGCCTGATTGATGCCGATGGCCTTCAGGTAAAGGATAATCAGGTCGAGGCCGGACTGCGCATCGCACATGATGAAGATGTCATAACGGGCGAGGATGGCGGCCAGCAGGGGGACGCAGGACATGGCGAACAGGGCGGCGGTCACGATGAACAGCCAGCCCGCCATAATCTGACGTTTGGCATCCGGGTCTTTGCCCTCGTACCACGCCTTCAGCTTCGGCAGGTAGGAGAACAGCAGGGACAGAACTGCGGCGGCAATAGCGACAAGCAACTCAACGGTCATGGGGAAAACTCCTTTAACATGATGGATGGACACAACGAAAAAC
>CAZBOT010000010.1:0-31733 GCA_964493575.1 uncultured Candidatus Saccharibacteria bacterium
TGTTCACCTACAGGCACGGAGAGAATTCTTCCTGTAGATTTTACGATATCTCCTTGTCTGATTTTTTCAAAAGGACCCAAAATAATGGCACCTACGCTGCGTTCTTCAAGGTTGAGGGCAACACCAAAAGTTTGGTTGCCAAAATCAAGCATCTCCATAGACTTTACTTCGGAGAGCCCGGAAATCTTAGCAATACCGTCCCCTACTTCAGTTACTGTTCCAACATGGCTAACAGAAGCTTTTGGATCAAAGCCTTCAATCTGCGCCTTTAGTTTTTGAATAATTGTTTCAGTGTTCATATTAGTTCTTTAAATCTTCTTCTAAATTTTCCAATTGCGTTTTGAGACTAGCATCAATTAAGGTGTCGTCTATACGGATGACCACTCCGCCCACAATCTCATCATCTTTCACTTTAGTAACTTCAGTTTTACCTTTACTATATTCATTCAGCTCTTTAAGTAAACTTGGCGCAATGTTAGTATCACCAGCTGTAGTGACAGTTACTTGGCTAGTTTCATCTTTAGTTCCAAAAATATTTTCTACCTCAGTAATAATTTTTTCATAAGCTGCCAGATCACCATTGGCTTTTAAAACTCTTATAAAGTTGTCTATCACCAAGTCTTGTTGTTTAGGTGCAGTAGTTTCCAGCACACTAACCAAGCTCTCAGCGTATTGTTTAATCGTAAATTTCATTTAGACTTCCTTTAACGCTTGGTTAATGAGTTTTTGATCGGTTTTGGAATCAAGTTTGGATCTGAGAAGTTTCTCACTAGCCCTCACCACGATTTCTGCCAACTCGCCTTGTGCTTCTTGGAGCATTTTAACTTTCTGTTGCTCCAATTCCTGCTGCGCTCTATCAATAATGCTTTGTTGCTCTGCTTTGGTTTGTTCCACCACTTCTGTCTTTACCACTTCGGCTTGCTGTTTGGCAGTATTAATAATTTCCATAGCTTCTTGCCGTGCTTTGCTTATTTCTGTGTTTCGCCAGGAATCAAACTCTTCTTTATCTTTTGTAATCTGATCAGCATTCAGTAAAGAATCTTCAATTTTTTTAGTCCGTGCTTCCATGTTGCTTGTGACTGGTTTCCAAACCCATTTCCACAAGACAAACAGAACAATTCCAAAGTTCACTAACTGGGCAAGGAATAATTTCCAGTTAAGACCAAACATTCCAACGATACTGTCATCAGCTTCTGCTTCGTGACCGGGTTCTGTGGCTGTGTCGCTTGTGCTCATCATTTCAGAGGTTGTAGTTTGGGAATTTGTTTCCACGGCAAAACTAACTTGCGGCACAGCAGCAATTAAGCCCGAAACAACAATGATAGATAATAAAAACTTTTTCATAAGACTGTGATAATTTTCAAAGCCCAGTCGGCAAACAATTGCCGAACTGAATCTAAAAACTAGATGATAAAGGTAATAACCAAAGCATAAATCGCAATCGCTTCAGCAAAAGCCATGCCAAGAAGCATCGGCACGAACAATTTATCAACGCTTTCTGGGTTGCGGCCGATAGCTTCCATGGCTTTAGCTCCGATTTTACCGATGCCTAAAGCTGGACCAATACCACCAACTGCGATTGTGATAGCTTTCGCTAACAGCTCCATTGATTCTGGAGACATATAATTCCTTTCGTACGAACTGGACTGGGAAGATATTTTAAGTCCGTTGTACTTTAAGTATTAATCATTAGTTTGCAAAATTTACAAACTAATGAAAAACACCTAAACCGTGGGCGTTGGTTCGAGGTCTTCGGGGTGATCGCTGTGATGACTGGTTACTTCAGTTGTAGCAATAGTTAAGTATACCAAAGTTAGCATAGCAAATACTGTGGCTTGAACAATTCCTACTAAGATTTCTAAACCAATGAATGGCAACGGTAATAACACAGGTAAGATCCCCGCTAGTACTGTTAGCAACACTTCACCAGCAAATACGTTACCGAACAATCGAAGTGATAGTGATAGCAGCTTTGCGACTTCAGAGATAATTTCTAAGATACCCACAAAGAACTCAATAATCGCAGTTAAAATATTCATTGGCTTCAGGGATTTAAAGCCGTGATAAAGATCCCCAACCTTGACGAACTTGTTAAAGTATTTAAAGAAACCAATTACCGCAATACCTAAGAAATGTGAGACTGCTACGGAAATGATGGCCATGGCCAAAGTGGTGTTAAGATCGGTTGTAGCTGGCCGAAAAAGTGGAATTAAAGTAACTTCGCCATGGTGAACCAAATATCGACCGATGCTCCCTACTCCAGGGACAAGACCAATCCAGTTAGAAATCAAAATAAAAAAGAACAAGGTACCGACAAGTGGTAAGAACTGGATAGTTTTTTTGCGACTTTGTGTCACGGTATCAAAGTACTGATACAGAGTTTCCAAAATACTTTCAAAAAAGTTTAAAAGCCCTTTCGGTGCTTTGTTAGTAGTGCTTTTTAAAGCACGGCTAATGAAGAACGCGAACACCATAAAACCTACCATTGTTAAGGTAGAGTTGATATATGAATTTGTAACGGCTAATTGACCAATATGAAAGATCGGTTCGGCAGCCAGGGGTGGTAAAGCAACTATCATTTATTGAGGAAATCTTTAGATAAATCAGTAATTTTTCTGTAAAACCAGAGTGTAGTAATTGTAAGCGCCAGAATCAGGCCGCCAATTAGCCAGAATTTATTTTCGTATTTATTTGCTAACCATTTACCGGTTAGACCAAATACTAACAACGGTAGGAGAACTATGAAGGCAAATTGCAAGGCAATTGACAGTGATTTTGCAAAGGTCATTTGTCCCGGTTTTACTTGTTTTTGCTCTCCTGCCGATTCGGATTTGATTTCTGGTTTGTCCATTAATTGGTCGCGGATGCCTTCGACTATGCTCAGGCCTCGCTCCTCGTTCGCGCTGGCAAAGCCAGACGCTCATTCGCTAAAGAATATTGTTGTCCTAAAGGACTCTGTTTAAGAATGACGCAAAAATTCTAACAAAAAATGCCCAAATCCGCAAGGGTGGCAATTTTTTTGAGGGTTGACAAATTGGATATTTTGGCTGGCCCGTGGAGCCGACTATCGGGGTCGAACCGATGACCTGCGGTTTACGATACCGCTGCTCTACCAGCTGAGCTAAGTCGGCTTATCCGGTTGGTTTTGGTGAAGCGGGATACGAGAATATTCACCCTGTCACCCTGGAGCGGAGTACGAGAATCGAACTCGCGTCTCATGCTTGGGAAGCACGCATACTACCACTGTACTAACTCCGCACAAAGGTGACAGGGCGGGCTCGCGTCTCATGCTTGGGAAGCACGCATACTACCACTGTACTAATCCCGCAGACTTCTTATTTTACCAAAAGCCCTGTTCTCTTGAACAGGGCCGGAGTCTAAAGTAATTTAATACCGGAGATATTCTCGAACTCTGTATTTAGCCACTCATTAAAATCAGAGGGAGCCAAAAAGATCTGTTGAATATTATAGGTTTTATTGTCTTGACTATCGGGATTTTCAGCAATGGCATTGATATGCAGAACGTGGATACCATATCTGCTAGCAACGATTTTATTGTCATTAATAGCCAAATCTTTTACCGCTGCTTGGAACTCAGGTAGTAAATCGTTAAAAGCCACAAAACCGCTGTCCCCTGCAAATGCGTTGCTAGCCAAGTCATCACTGTTGGTTTGAGCCACTGTGTCGAAATCCGCGCCATTGTCTAACTGAGAAAGAAGTTGCCGCGCTTTTGTGTAAGCTTCGGCATTCAAAGACTCTTGGCGATTATGCCACAAGGATAAATTTTCTTTGATAACTGATTCTCTTAACACCTCTTTTTTGAAGGTCGCTAAGTCTAAGCCGTAGGTATTCTGCAATTCAGCGGCCAAATCTTGTTCGCTTTGATTGGGAAATTGCTTTAACACTCCATTGAAAGCATTATCAATGTCAGCGCTGGTTGGAGTACTATCGTGCTTTGCTGCCAGAATTTCAACTTTTTTTGTATCTATTAATTGATCCAGAATTGTATCGGCCAGGTTATCAATTCGTGTATCAGTATTAGTTAGCAAGTCCTGAGCTAGAGTGACTCGCTTGGCTAGCTCGGTACTAGTCACCACTCTTCCATTCACTAAGGCCACAGGGAGTGGTAATTTATCAAAGACTTTTTGTTTAGCCGAGCTAACTCGGCCGGTATACAGCCATGCTAGACTGGCGATTAACAAAATTGCAATTACCCCTACTGCGATATAGATTGGTTTGCGAGATGATTTGTTCGTTGTTTCGGTTTCTGTCTTGGTCATAAAATTAATTTATAAATATGAATTCCCACCATTTTATCAGATTTGATTTGCCTGGAGCTAAAGAGGTATTGTTGCTCACGACTTGGTTATCGCTCGGGAAATTTACGACAATCTCGCCTTCTTTCTTAAGGTTGAGCTGCATTCTGGCTAGCTTCTCTTGATATTCGGGTGAAGATAAAAAGTTAATAGATTGCTCTAAACGTTGATTGTTTTCCAAGAGCTTAGATTCCTCGGCTTGGAGCTCCGCAATTTCTTTGTCGATAGCTTTGCGGTCAGAGTACTGTTTGTATTCTAGCCCGATTCCAGCCACAAACGCAACTATAATCAAACTCAGGAAGAATTTATTGTAAAAGATTTTCGGTAATTTCATTTACAAAATCCTTTGATTTTTTTTGGTATAACCTACGCGTTCTTGAATATGTTCAATGTCTTCGCTGTCAAAAGAGTTTTTATTATTGGTAACCCGGCTGTGCATTTGCCACAGGTAATCTTTTATACTTTGTGGATCAGTGACATTTTTCATAATCATTGGCTCCATTAACCCCACAACTTGAACTTCTACATTACCATAGCCAAAGATTGAAGAAAGAATCCCTTCAGTTTTATAACTGACATTAAGAATTCGTTCGTGTGGAGTTTCGATGACTGTGCGTTTGAAAATTCCAGTTTGGTCCCAGTGAAGCAACCTCATGTTGGTTACCACATAAGTATTCATATACCACAAGAAAAGCTCGCGGCCCAAATGAAGCCCAACTAAAATTGTCCAACCAATTAAAAGTCGGGGAATCCATCCACCAATTTCATAACGCCAAATAAAGAACCAGGGTAAAGCCACTGTAAAAAGATTCGCTAAAATTGGGTGAATCAAAACCCATTTGCTTTGGCGGAACACAGCTTTGATGTGCTCCATCTCTTTGAGTTTGATGGCCATACTTAAAACGCTAAGTACATAAACACCGAACCAACCATAGTTGCAATAATTACTACGGAAATTACAATCATGATAGTATTGAGAGTTTTTCGGTTTCTCATATTTATTTCTTTAAAACAGCCAAGAAAGCTTCTTGAGGAATATCGACTTTGCCGATTTTCTTCATCCGCTTCTTACCTTTCTTCTGTTTATTAAGCACCTTCATTTTTCGCGTTACATCACCACCATAGAGACCCGTGGTTACATCTTTGCGGAGAGCGGAAATAGTTTCGCGGGCAATGATCTTACTACCAATCGCGGCTTGAATTGCAATCTCGAACTGCTGTCTCGGAATAAGTTCCTTGAGTCTGGCAACGAGATCTCGGCCATCTGACTCAGCAGTAGAACGGTGAGCGATGGCGGACAGAGCTTCTATGGATTCGCCGGCAACGAGAATATCCAATTTAACCAAGTTACCTTGACGCATATCCAGCACATCGTAGTTTAATGAAGCGTAGCCAGAGGAAACACTTTTTAGTTTATCATAGAAATCAGTGATGATGGTGGCCAAAGGCATCTCAAAGCGCATTTCTACACGGTCTGTACCCACATAATCCATGCCAGTATTCATGCCTCGACGTTGGGTTACAATTTCCATGATTGACCCAATATAAGTACTTGGAGACAGAATGGCGACGTTTGCCCAAGGCTCGCGCACTTCTTTGATATGAGAAGGATCAGGCCAACCAGCCGGATTATAGATTGTTAGCACTTCATCATTGGTCTTTTCAATCTCATAAACTACACTTGGGGCTGTTAGAACCAAATCGAGATCATACTCCCGACTGAGTCGTTCCTGGACAATATCCATATGGAGCAAACCCAAAAACCCAGTTCGGAATCCAAAACCAATACTTGGAATATTTTCTGGTTCAAAAGTTAACGCTGCATCATTGAGTTTGAGTTTTTCCATAGCATCGCGAAGCAACGGATAGTCATCACCCGAGACCGGAAAGATGCTTGCGTAGACCATAGGACGAACTTGTTTGTACCCTGGGAGTGGTTGCTTGGAGCCATTTTTAAGCAAAGTAATAGTATCTCCTACACTAGCTTTCGCAACTTCACGCAAACCAGTTACAATATAACCTACACTACCAGTTTCTAAACTTGTATCCTTGGTCATTACGGGTTTAAAGAATCCCACTTCTAGGCTATCCGCTTCAGTATTACTGCCAAGCATCAAAATCTTTTGCTTGGGTTCCAAACGGCCGTTAACAATTCGTACATAAGTAATAACCCCGCGATGAGCATCATAACTAGAATCAAAAATTAGAGCTTGGAGAGGTTCTTGGGCATCCCCGACTGGGGCCGGAACCCGATTGGCAACCGCCTCTAAAATTTCTGGGACTCCTTGGCCGGTTTTTCCAGAAGCAAACAGAAATTCTTCGTCCTTAAACCCAAATACCGATTTCATTTCGGCTGCAACTTTGTCTGGGTCACTGTTGGGTAAATCAATTTTATTAATTATTGGAATTAAGGTTAAGTTGTGTTCTATAGCTAAGTAAGCGTTAGCTAAAGTCTGCGCTTCAATCCCCTGCGTTGAGTCAACTACCAAAAGCGCGCCTTCACAGGCGGCTAAACTTCGAGACACTTCATAGCTAAAGTCTACGTGTCCCGGGGTGTCAATCAGGTTGAAAATGTAATCTTTGCCATCATGTCTATAATTCATCTGTACCGGTTGTAGCTTGATGGTAATTCCTCGCTCTCGCTCTAAGTCCATTTGATCCAGCAGCTGCGCTTTCATTTCTCTACTACTCACTGTGCGCGTAACTTCCAAAAGACGATCCGCCAGAGTGGACTTGCCGTGGTCAATATGAGCAATGATACAAAAATTCCGAATGGAATCTAATTTTGACATGCGATAAGTTTAACAGGGACTAGGTATTTGAGCAATGCTTTAACGAATATTCGAGACGTTTAGGAACTTGGCAGTCTTGGCAATCGCCCCTTGAATACTGACCGCTTCTGGGAGCCTAAAGTAACTAGTCAAACCCAAGTAGGCAGCAATGGCGGCTAGCCCAGCAAAACTAGCTTGGATAAAGATACCAAATACAGTGTGAGTATCGACGATAACTGCAATAAGGTATAAAGCCACGTAGGCAACGATACCGGCAGCCAGGGTAGAAATAATAATTTTTGTGGTGCTCGAGACAATATAATAATCGCTTTCGTGGACAATCGCATTATCTTTTAGATCCTTTTGGATGTGTCTATGTAAATACATCATGAGCAAAATTAATTGCAGCATCGATGCAATCACAAACCCTAACGCTATTCCGATGATTCCGAGTCCAAAGGACAAAAAATACGAAAGGGTGGCATTCACTCCCATCGAAAACAAACCAATAACAAACGGTAAGACCGTATTATGCCTCGCGTAGAACGCGCGTGACAGTAAAGGAACCAAGCTCTGGGCAATCAAGCTAATACTTAAAAGTCCAAGGGCATCAAATGTAGTGATGGTACAGGTCCAATCACATTCCCCATATCCTAATAATAAGCGAACAATATGGGCTCTAAAAAGTAGCATGAACATTGCTAACGGCAGGATGAAAAACAAAATTCGGACGAAAGCTCGGTTAAAAGTCTGGATGAATTGGCTGAATTGTTTTTTTGCATATTGCTCAGATAGAACAGGAAAAACGGCCAGCGTAGTAGAAATGGCAAATATTCCTAGTGGCACGCTTTGGATGTTATTGGCAAAGTTAAAAGCTGAAATAGTCCCAGTGACTAACGAAGAACCCACAATCGAAACAATTAGAAGATTTACGTATGAAATATCTAACCCTAGAATTCTCGGCAAGAATAATTTTCCAATTTTTTTAATATCCTTATTGTGCCAAAGAATTAGTGGTTGCCAGCGGAAGCCCAGCCGCCGTAATTGCGGTAGTTGAATCAACGCATGCATCAAGGCGCCGAAAATTACTCCAACAGCAATGCCAATCACACCCCAAATTGGCCATAGGAAAAGAATTCCGACGATGATGCCAGCGTTGTAAAACAATGGCGCGCTATTAACCCAAAGAAACTTTTTTAAGGAGATTAGGCTACTGGAAAACACGCTAGAGACCGTAAACAAAATCGGAGAGAGTAAAAAGATTCTTGTTAAGGTGATGGTCTGTGCTAATTCAGCTTGATTAAAACCTGGGGCAATCAACTTTGTGAGTGGTTCGGCCAAAATAAATAACAGGACACAAAGCAGTCCCATCGCTATGACTGCGATGTTTAGGATACTACTGGTTAAGCGCCACGCTTCCTGTTTATCTTTACTGTAGACTTCGGTGAATATTGGGATAAAGGCCGCGCTTAAAGTACCCAAAACCAATAGATTGTAGATAATATCGGGCAACCGGAAAGCTGTGAAGTAAATATCCGTGGCCGAACTTGTGCCAAGTTGGCTGGCCAAAAAAACGTCACGTCCAAAACCAAGGATTCTTGAACCCAGAGTCAATGTGGCGATAATTATTGTGGCTTTCCCTAAGTGAAAGTTTTGTTCCAAACGATCAAAGAACGAAAAGAATTTATTCATATTATTGAGGAATCATCACTAGGCCCGCAAAAGAGTCGGAAGTCAGACTTGTGTGATACGTGAGACTGTCTGATTCGATTTGTGCTTCTGATAGTGCATTATTTGACCATCTAACTTGTCGACCTGGAAAATTTATTTTATGTTCTAGACTTATTGATTTAACGCCCGCTTGTTTTTCAATTAACAGTTGATATTTGGAAACTTTCCAATGAAGATTTTGTGGGAGTTCATATGATAGAGAGACTGTCTTGGTTTGACCGGCTGGGACTTCAATCCAACCGGCAAAGTATGTTTTTCCTGATTCCGATCCTGTCGCTACCCCGGTATTTTGATTTATCTTTTGGTTCTGTTCCCACGAACTAATTTGCTCAAGGGTTGTGTAATTGGCTTGGGGTAGTTCTGGGAGTTCATTGGCTGTAAAGCCATTAGATCCTAACAGTTGCGATCCTTGAGGCACTAAAAATCTCACCCAACTTTTATTAGTTAATCCAGCCAACTCTGGTAATGGATTTTGAACTGTATAAGTTATTTGGTTACGTATTCTCCCCCCAGTATCAATAGTCGTCAGTAGTTGAGCCGAACGGATTAAGGCAAGATCTGTTTTGCTGCCATTTAGATTAGAGCTATTGATTTGTAAATAGTCACCATTAATCTCCGTTACTGCCCCATTCCATCGATACTTAGCAATATGGTTTTGTAAGTCTGGATTACGACTATAAAGTAAAATGTTCTTCTCATTTAGTTGTTTTTGAAGCAACCCAAGCATTGTGAGAGGTTGACCTTTACTTAATTCATTTAGTCTCTGCATTAATGCAGGGTAAAGGTCAGCTAGTAATTGCTTTGGTTGATTGGTTTCTTTATCATACCCGACCGAAGTGCTAGTTTGTATCTGTTCGATAAAATTATCTGCAGAAATTGTGGTGTTATAGGTAGGTAAGACGATTGGACCTGTGATTTTTAAGAACTCAATGAACAAGTCCGGTGTAATTGCCATAATTAAATCTGGCGTCTCCCCACTACTTTTTTCATACATAACGCTAAGTTGCTGTGCCGAGTCTGGGAAACTCACAAACCAATTACTGTCACGGAGAAATAGCCGGCCATTAACTGCCTGGAGCTGGGTTGGTGGTTTAATCCAATCTTGAAGTTGACCGTCTAGATCATAGACCGTTCGAATATCAAGTTTGTCGACCAAACCGTCGTTAAGTTTTCCTTGAGCAATTGTTCCTATAAAACCTCCGGTCGCTCTCAATTCATTATTGTTTTGGAGAATAACTAAATAGGACTTTTGCCCGAGTAACAGCTGATTGAAAATCTCCACTAGATCATTAATCTGCCCGGTCTGGGCACTCAAATCGGAGAGCAAACTCTTGGCTTCTCTGACAGCAATTTGATATTCAGCCGGGAGAAAATCAGTATTTAATGGGGCCAGTAATTGATTGGCTTCACTTAGCTTTTCATGCAAAATTTGACTTTGTTGTTGCAGCAGTTCAAAGGATTGTTTGGTTGGTTTTCCATTGACTGGTGCTAAGCCCTGAGCTGTAAAATTGAGGGAATTAACTTCTTCAAGGAGTTTGGTAGCAGCTAACCCTGCTTCAGTTAAATCGGTGGCAGCGGTTAACAAGTTGGTGGTATTGATGCTTGCCGGTGCAAATTTACTGCTTGCTTGAATCACTGCACTTGATTGATCCAATTGGTCCTGCAGGCTTTCTAACTTATTTAAGGCATCAGTAAAATTAGTTTGGGCCAAAGCATAGTCCTGTTTGCTAACGGCTTCTTTAGCTGCAGCGATATCGCTCAGTGCTCCATCGCTAACTCCTAACACAGAACCACCTAATTTCCAGCCTTCTCCTAGGAGGCTGGCAGTTAAAAAGGGAATCAAGGCAACCATTAACAACAAACCAAAGCTACCCAGGGATTTAGCTTGCTTAACATTAAACTTTGGGGTTGTTGCGGACTGCAAAGCGGTAAAAGGAAATTTGATAACAGCAATAATTGCCTTCCCAAACATAAAAGACAGTTCGGCCAGAGCATTCCAAAAACCAAACCAAGCTCGTTTCAGCCAATGTTGTTCGTGCTGAAGATATTGGGTTTGCACTGTCTCTTCGACATCGTGGTGTAATTGAATTTTGACAGATTTACGTTTCATTATTTAACAGATGATTGTTTTGAAATGTTTAAAAGAATTCCAATAGCAGCAAGGTTTACAATCATGGCGCTACTGCCATAACTAAACAGTGGCAAGGCAATCCCGGTTAGTGGGATGAGTCCCAAGATGGCCCCAACGTTGATTAGTACACTAATGCCAAATAAAGAAGTTAACCCCACGGCCAACATTTTTCCAAAAGTATCAGGAGCGTTAAGTGCAATGTGAAGGCCGCGATAGATAAAGAAAGCAAAGAGTAGTAGCACTAAGCTAACCCTTAGGAAACCTAGCTCTTCCGCCATTACAGCAAAGATTGAATCATTAATTGCTTCAGGTAAATAGAAATGTTTCTGTCTGGACAAACCATAGCCATAACCTAAGAATCCCCCACTTCCGATAGCAATGAGAGCTTGGTTGATTTGATAACTGACACCCAAGGTATCAGCTTCGGGATTAAGAAATGCTGTAATCCGGCGCATGCGGTATGGTTCAAAAATCACCATTAGCCCTGCTAAGAGTACGGCTCCTACACCGGTCCAGAGTAAGTATTTAAGTCTTGCCCCACCGATGAATAACATAGTCACGGCGATTCCTGCGATAGCTAAAGCGGTGCCTAAGTCGGGTTGAAACACTATCAACCCTGCCATTACCGCGACGATAAGCAATGGAGGAAAGATTGAAGTCCAAAAATTGTTATTACCAGCACGATTATGATTACTACTCCAAGCTGCTAAATAGACAATCAGGGCGAGTTTAGCGAACTCGCTTGGTTGAAATAAAATTGGTCCTAATTCAATCCAGCGCGTGGCTCCGTTGGCGGTAAATCCTAATCCTGGAATCTTGAGGGCTAAGAGCAACAGCAGTCCCATAACTACTAAAACCCCGGCTGGTTTTTTGAGTATGTGATAGTCGAGCTTGGAAAAAATCCACATCGCTATCAATCCAACGAGCACACCCCGAGTAATTTGGTGAATTATATAATAATTTGTGTCGTCAAAAGTATGTTTTGCTTCGGCAGTAGAGGCGCTCCAAAGGACCGCCAAACCCGCAAGTAGTAGTAAGCCTGAAACTATCAGAAGAGCATAATCAACGTGGTGTTTATTCTTGGCCATAATACTCCTTTACCAACTGTGCGTATCTATCCCCTCTTTCGGAATAGTTTTTAAACATATCAAAAGATGTAGCTGCAGGGCTTAATAAGACTACATCACCAGGTTTTAGAGAGGGAAAAATTGAATTCATGGCTAATTCAAAATCAGAAAACGGACCAGACAGGATCTTTGTTAAAGCATTGTTTTGAAAGTCTGTCTTGAGCTTCTTTCCGACTTCACCAATCAAGATGATTTGTTTGAGATTGGGTGTATTGCTCAAGTGGGTTTGTAGCTTACGATAATCCAAATTTTTAGCTGCCCCACCTAATAACAAAACAATTGGTTCCTGGAAGGATTTAATTGCAGCTATGGTTGTATCTGGATTTGTAGCAATTGAATCGTCAATAAAAGTTACCCCGTTAAAAGTCCCAATAATTTGTAAACGGTGGGGTAGGCCTTCAAAGTTATTTATCACTGCTTTTATTGATTCTTCATCAATTTCCAGCAAGGAGGCAACGGTCACTGCGGCAGCAATATTTTCCAGGTTGTGTTTACCGAGGAGCTTCCGCCCCGAAGTGTCGATGATTCTTTGGGTATTTCCTATCTGGATACTGATTTGTTCGGAGTTTTCGTTGATATAAACTTGTGGATTAGTTTTCTGAGTTTTAGAGATGCTGACCTTTTGGCCATCACCCTGCTGGGCGATTTGAACAGTAGCTGGATAATCGGCATTAAAAACTAAATAATCATTTTGGGTTTGATATTTAGCAATCGCTGATTTTGCCTCCCAATATTCTTCCTGAGAATCATGGTAATCAAAATGGTCATTGGTGACCATTAAGCATACGCCTAGGTGCGGACTTTGAGTTAGGTATTCAAGTTGAAAACTAGATAATTCAAACACCACATAGTCATCGCTACTAATCTTTTCTAAGACCTCTAAAGCACTTTCTAGGCCAATATTACCTGTTAAATAAGATGTCTTTCCTGCTTCTTTGAGCATTAAATGAATTAACGAAGAAGTTGTACCTTTACCTTTTGTTCCGGTAATTCCAATAAGCTTTGCAGGGCAGTGTTCAAAAAACCAGGCTGTTTGACTGGTTAGAGTGATGTTTCTGTTGTGCATCTGGCTAAGCACATCTTTCGGTATCAGCACCCCAGGACTTTTAAACCAATAACTACTTGTGTCGATAGCTTTATTTAAATAATCTTGTCCTCCATAATACGGAAAGCTTGATTCCGAGAGTAACTTTAAAGTTTCTTGGGCCAGTTGTTCTTTTGGTTGTCGATCAAAAATTTTCGCGGAGAGATTATGTTTTTTTAGGAAATTTAAAACTGCTTGACCCTCATTACCAAAACCAATAATCGCGATTTGTTGTGAGGCTAATTCTTGTAAAGTCATGTGGTGATAAATCTTCCTGCTAGTAAGCCGTTTGGTTTTGAATTTTGAACAACCAATTCCCCTTGAACGAAAACTGCTTGGATTCCAATTGGAAATTGATAAGGATTATCGGTATTGGCTTTAGTGTTGATCGTAATTGGGTCGAACAATACTAAATCAGCATCAAAACCTTCTGCAATCACGCCTTTTTTAGCAAGACCAAAAAATTTAGCTGGCCGACTGGTCATTTTTGCTATGGCTTCCTCCAAACCGATGGCCTTAGAATCTAACACCTGTCGTAAAAATTTTGCCGATGTCCCAAAACAACGAGGGTGAACCAACTTATCTTCATGCGCTAAAGAAAACCCTCCACCATTTGTTCCCAAAAAAGACAAGGAGTGGTTACATAAAACATTAACCGTTCCTTGATCAAGACAATTATCGAATATTAAAGTTGCACTTCCCCCGTGTTCAATCAGATTCAAAATGGTTTCTTCACTGGTTAGACCCATCGTTTTTGCTACCTCGCCCATTTTTCTTCCATTCACTTTCATTCCAGCACCGCTCGACGCAATAATAATTTCACCAAGATTGGTTGGGTGGTTTTGGAGTGCCGATAATAATCTCTGCCGTTGATTTTGATCTTTGAGACGCTCTAATAAATGTTTACGTCCCCCTTCTAGAGCCCAGGAAGGTAAATAGGTATAAAGTGGCTGCCACGTTTCTGTGTATGGATAACAATCAAAGCTAATTTTAGCCCCGCGGTGCCAAGCTGCTTCCAAGGTATCTAATAATTCTGTTAACAGTGGCCAGTAGGCAGCATGTCTGATTTTGAGATGTGAAATTTTTAGCTTCACGCCAGTCTGCTCGGCCAGAGCAGCTAGCTCACGGGTGCTTTCGATAACTTGTTCCGATTCATTGCGAAGCGCGATGGCTAAAACTTTATTAAATTGTGCACAAATTTTAGCCAAAGCCACTAACTCAACATCGGTCACGTTTATTTCATGAGAATATTGCAGACCTACTGAAACCCCTAAAGCTCCTTCTTTAAAACTTTGCTCAATTAATCTTAACAAACTCTCGAGTTCAACTTGACTTGGTGGGTTAATGCTATCCACTAACAACCCTCGTCGAATAGTTGAATAACCAATCAAGCTGGCGATAT
Organism: uncultured Candidatus Saccharibacteria bacterium; assembly: GCA_964493575.1. GTDB lineage: Bacteria > Patescibacteriota > Doudnabacteria > UBA920 > UBA920 > UBA920. The sequence continues at coordinate 14,563 of CAZBOT010000010.1, forward strand.
TTGAACCAAATTGCATGCTCTCTAATTGCTTGCGGTATTCGGCGAATGTACGCCAATTGACATTCAAGTCTGAGGTGGGTTGCCATTTTTGAACAGACCGCAAGCTTTCTTCTGAAATTAACGGAGCCAAACTAGCACCAGAATTCCCAACTAATAATGTGGTATAACCTTGGGCTAAAGTGCTATCTAAACCAGGGTTCGAAAACAATTGCCAATAGGAATCGCTGTGATTCTGAGTATCAACAAACCCTGGGGTGAGCATTAAACCAGATCCATCAAGTGTTTGTTGAGCTGAACTTTGGATATTTTTTTGCACAGCCACTATCCGACCGTTTTCGACAGCCACATCTAAGATCGCACTTTTGCCTCCAGTCCCATCTATCACCAACGAATTTTTAATCAGTAGTTGATACATTAGCGATTCAAAAAGAAAATTATAATTGACATGATTCCGGCAATAGCAGAGAGGATCCAAAACCGCATGGTAATTTTAGCCTCTGGCCAACCGCTCGCTTCTAAATGGTGATGGATTGGCGCGGACAAGAAAAACTTTCTGTGAAATACATGTCGCCAAAAAATTTGGATAAAATAACTCAAAGCTTCGATTACGAAAATTAACCCTATCAAAGGTAAAAGGTAAACACTGTTAGTTAAAAATGCCACGATTGCGAGCAGGACGCCGAGGCCCATTGAACCTGTATCGCCCATAAAAAACCTGGCAGGAAATACATTGAACCAAAGGAAGGCTAATAATGCCCCAGATACCACACCAAGCATCACCGCTAGGTCGTCTCTACCTTGAAAGAAAGCGATGACCATATAGCAAAGAAAGGCGATTAACAATACCCCACCAGCTAAGCCATCAAGTCCATCGGTCTGATTCACAGCAAAACTTGTTCCAACTGTGACCAATAAGAAGATTGGGATAAAGATCCATCCTAGAGTGATGTCTCCATAAAAAGGTATGTGAACGAAATCAAATCCTAATTTAAAATAAAACCACCACGCACCAATTAAGGCAACTGCTGTGTAGAGCAAAACTTTGAATCTAAATCTAAACCCTCTGCCCTTATGACCTAACTTTCGGATATCTAAATAGTCATCCATCAGACCAACAACAGCAGCACCGATCAGCGCCCCCAGTGGGAGCAAAGTTTCTTTTCGGGTCAAAAAATTAAAAATATGAAATTGCTCGATACTTAAAGCCCGATCCAGTACCCAAAATAGTACCGCTAAAATAGCTGTTGTTCCCCAGACAATCACCCCACCCATAGTTGGGGTACCGGCTTTAGAATTATGCATTTCTGAGTAGTATGGGGTGCTTCCGTCATTACGAATTTGTTTGCCCAAGCGGTATTTGTATAAATACTTGGTTACAATAGGCGTTAGGGCTATGGCAAACAGAAAACTTACCATAGTTAAGCTAAAAATTTTTATGAGTGATTCGGTAATCATTGCCATTATTATACCATATTTAAAGCGACCTCGATGGGTCGCTCATCACTCATTTAACGGTCTAAAAACTGCTTTCGTAACTGGAGGGTGTCCCCTTCTCGATCAGGACTTCCAATCACAATTAATAATTTTTTCCCACCCCCGGTATCCAAAAAATTTATCATCGCGCCAAGAGCTAAGTTGGTATAGCCAGTTTTAACAGCTTGCAAATCGGAATACAGGCTGGTAAGTTTGTTTGTGGCTTGAACCGAATAAGTATTACCTAAGGTACTCTCAAAGTGGTAGTTAGTGGCTTTACTCGAATCCTCAAATAACCCTTGTTCGTCCAACTTTCTAACTAAAAGGGCTAAATCCCTTGCCGAAGAATAATTTACAGCGCTATCGAAACCCATTGGATTGCTGAATCTCGAATTTTTCATTCCGAGTTGAACAGCCTCTTGGTTCATTAATTCACTAAAAGGTAAATCTAATTTTCTACTGACATAACCGCCCAGAACATTAGCTGCATCATTAGCAGAACCTACCAAGATAGATTGAATCAAATCCTTAACCATGACCTTGTCGCCAGCAATTAATCCTAAAGAAGGACTTACATTAATTTGATCGCTAGGTGAAACTTCGATAATCTCTTCTAGTTGAGTATGCTCTAAAGCTGTCCAAACTGTCATTAGTTTAGTTAAGCTAGCGATAGGCAAGGAATTATCGATTTGCTCACCAGCCAAAACCTGGCCTGAATTATAATCTTCAACCAAATAACTAGCAGCTTTGATCCCCTGTGGGTCAGGTTGGGAAAGATCGTAACTAACAAGATTGTCTAGTTCTTTTTGTTCCGCAATGGTTGCCCCGAGAATTTGGACTTGATTAGTCGGGGCAAACGCTGCTTCGGTCAACAAAAGACTGCCGATTATTGGCAGTAACATACCAGCTATGAGAGCAGCGAAACGGCTTACATGTTTACTCATAAACTAATCATAAAGGTAGTTGTTGATTCAGGCAATATCGTTGACACTCTTTTGTTACTGGGTTAATATAAACGGGTAATTATGAAAGGAATTTATGAGTGAAATCAAAATCACCAAAGATCAGTTTGATGAAAAGGTGCTTAAATCCAATGTCCCTGTTTTAGTGGATTTTTGGGCAGAATGGTGTGGTCCCTGTAAAGTTATTGGGCCAATTCTCTCAGAATTAGCCACCCAAAACGAAGGCAAATTCACTGTTGCAAAGGTAAATGTTGACGAGGAGCCAGAATTAACCCAAGAGTACGGGATTCTGAGCATCCCAACAATGAAATTTTTTAAGAACGGGCAGATTGTTGGAGAAATTGTAGGCGCAGCTCCTAAACCAGCAATCGAAGCAGAAATAGCTAAGCATATCTAAAAAACACCCTGAGCTTCTCTCAGGGTGTTTTTATATCTCATAGGTTTGACCAGGTTCAAGTTTATTGTCTTGGGGTATCTTCGAAGCGCTTTTTGCCTGGTTTGGCCGGTTGTTAGGTGTTTGAGTAAAAGCGCTCTCCATCGCTGATGCCAAGGTTTCTGCTAAAGAATCGTTTTTTTGTTCCTGAATTTTTTGAGCAGATTGCCAGATTTGTTTATCTTTTTCTTGCGCCTTGGTTGTTTTCGGGGATTGGCGATTTCTTGACTGGTGCGTTTTGGGGCTTTGAGTCGTGGGCTTGCTTTCTGGTCGGCTCTTTTTTGCCCTCTCCAGTAATTCTGAAGAGATTTGGATAGTTGGTTCTGGTTCAGTCTTTTGAATCGGTCGAGGTTTTTCTATTGGAGCAGGTGCTGCAACATTTTCGATATTTTCAGATTGGGATTGTTCATTGCTGTGTGATTCTGCTGTGGCTTCGTGAAAATCTGTTCCCATCCACCGTTGAATTTTATCTTCGACCTGTTCGCGAGGTTTAGCATACCGTTCTCTTGAGACTTTAATAACTTTGTCGGCGTCCCCAACGCGCCAATCTTCATTAACAGGCATCGTCACTGCTGTAAAAGGATCGCTGGCGATACCGTTAATCATTAATTTTAAGATGATGTGATACTTTGGGAGGTTAACAATATCATTTGGGGTAAAAGTTGGTTCAAATTCAGTTTCTAGGTATTCTGCATCAGCTGCGCCGACCCGAAATACAACCATTGTGCCAACGTTTCCAAACACCGCATCTCGAACTTTAGGATTGTTATCAGGAGTTAACTGACCGATATATTGATGTCCCACAGTCAGATTTAAGCGATATTTACGGGCTTCAGAAAGTATAGTCGCAAAACTATCAGTAACAAAATTTTGAAATTCATCAACGTATAAATAAAAATCTTTACGCTCTTCTTCTGGAATGTCGACGCGCGATAAAGCCGCTAATTGGAGCTTTGTGACAATCATCGCCCCAAGCAGAGCAGAGTTATCTTCACCAACTTTACCTTTGGACAAGTCTAACAACAAAATTTTGTTGTTATCCATAATATCCCGTAAGTCAATCGTAGACTTCGGCTGCCCAACAATGTTTCTGATTACCGCTGATGATAAAAATTGACCAACTTTATTTTGAATCGGCGCCACTGCCTCGGTACGATACTTTTCTGCATAATTAGCAAACTCTTCTATCCAGAAAGCTTTGACCATAGGGTCTTTGATATTATCCACAATGCGCTTACGGTATTTTTTATCAACATACATGCGCACGATTCCGAGCATGGTATTTCCTGGGCTATCCAATAAAGCTAATATCGTGTTATTCAAAATGTATTCCATACGACTCGACCACATGCTTGCCCAAATTTTTGTGAACACACCCATAAGTCCAGAGGCAACTAAATGTTTGTATCTGGTTTCTACAGATTCTAAGATGTTAAAAGCAATGGGGTGATCTAAGTCTGATGGGTCAAAGTAAACTACATCATTGATACGGCTTGGAGGTATAAAATCCAAAATTTTTCGGGTGGAATCACCATGTGGATCAATAAAGCAAACCCCATTGCCATTTCGGATATCTTGAATAACCATGTTTTCCATCATGGTGGTTTTACCCATACCAGTCTTACCGATTACATACATATGTCGGCGACGGTCATCAGGCTTAATACCAAAAGGAACTTGTTGGTTCCGAAAATTGGTTTTGGCAAAAAAATTGATAATTTCTTTTTCGGACATTAAATAGGTAAATTAGCTGGTGGTGAAATTTTCTTGGAATCCAATCCTTCAACTGGTTGTGAAATACCCGTAATCGTGATTGGAAAATGAAACAACGTTGCCAGCTCTTCTGTGTTAAGTATGTAGGTTGGTTCGCCTATCCAGTTACTACGGTATTTATAAGCTTTAAATAAGCTCGCTTTGCGTCTCTTTACCCACCAATCAATATAGGCGGCTTCCAAGGTTTTAGATATTTTGTAATCTTTTTTTGGCCCATAAGCCGGTTTAAAACCATTACTAGACGGTAAGCTAAATATCCGGAAAGGACTTAAGATTAATTTCTTATGATCAGAATTAAACTTTTCTGCAGTGCCAATATGAAGCAATCTAATCTTTGTTTTAAAAGCCGGTCTGGATAGCTTAGTTTTTAAAGCAGTGATCCCTGATTTTTCTACTTCATCCAACTGAATCATATCACGTTCACCCTTAATTGATTCAATTTCTTTTTCTACCTCTTCACGCCAAGACTCATCCATTACTGGTTCCAGAATAAATTGTAAACCGTAAAATTCCTGATCACTAATTTTAGTGAATGTTTCTAGGAGTGGTGAAAGAGGGTCTACTACTACATTGCTTAGTTCTGGGGCTGTGAGACCTTCAAATTCCCGATAAGAACGAATGGGATAAACTTGGCTTTTAACTAGTACAAACTCAGCCCCAAACAGATCATAGCGTGAGTCGTCAGGTGAATAATGAAAGTTTTCAAGATAATCTTGAACCTCAGTGATTTCGAGGCTTGGGTAGTTAGCGTAGAGTGCTGCCTCAACCAAATCTCGCTGTTTTGTTGGCACGCGAACTAGGTAAGAAATTTTTCCACCAAGACTGATTATTTCAAAAGATAATCTAAAAACTAGTTTACCTTCAAGATATTTTTCTTGGAAGGTAAAGTTATCAAAAAGTTGATTAATCTGTATAAAAACTTGCTCTGCTTGAAAAAATGAGGTCGGATTTTCTTTGGGTGGTTTAATTTCTAATAACGTGTAATCAATGCTTTCTAGGTACTGACCCTGGATTTCGTTAAGATATAATCGATACAGAATCCAGATTGCAAGCAAAACAAAAACGATCCACCCACCGTGACTTATGATAAACCAAGCTGTACTTAAACTTTGTGATATGTCCGGGAATAGACCGTTTTCCATATTCAAGCTAGTGTTTGTTTAATTGCTTTTAGTCTTTACTTTACAGTGTCGTAAAGATTTTTACCCACTTTGCGAAACAGTTTCTTGTTTGATAAACCAACTAGAACTGTGTTTTTCTTGACCAGTCGTTTATCAAGCACCCGCTTGATAATCTCATCTCGGGATAGTGGCTGACCTTCTTCTTTAATTACTTCAGTGATAATGTCTGAAACTACTCCAGGTTTATAACCCCATTCTGTTAGGGCATAAATTCCGCGACCTACTAATACAAATCTCTTATCTTTTATCAGCTTATTATGAACCGTTTCTTTATAAGCTTTACGGCTGTCGATATTGTTTTGATTGATTAGATCTGTGATTGTGGAATAATGTTCTGGTTTTTGATGGTGTTTCATTACTAAGTAGGCTTTATCACCAACGTCTTTAGGTTTGATTTCATTCCAGTGTGATAAACCGTACTCTCCGAATGGATTCTTACGAACCGCTTCGGCTGTATGTAAATAATTTAGAACAACCTTAGGGGTTAATCTTGTTTGATTTTGTTTAAAAAATTCTGATTCTTGGAAAGCTTCCAAAAATTCGTCTGCAGAGATTGGCCGACCATGATTATCTAACAAATCTTTGGTAGCAGCAATAAAGTTGTGAAGGAATTCCCTGTCAAAACCAATTTTGGCCCAAGATTGTAAAATATGTTCGTCAGAGCCATGCTCTTCTAGTTCAGTAATAAGCTTGAGTAAGAATTTTAAAGCCTGAATATCAGACGGACTAGTATAACCCAAATAGTTAGTCAAAGATTCCTCTGACATAATGCCGCCGTGCTCAGAGATAGTGTTAATCAAAAGGTCTCTTGCAGAGATAAAGTCTTGTAGCTCACCAACCCCACGCTTAAGATTCTTTAGTAGCTCTTTTTCGATTTGACGAACACGCTCACGAGTTAGACCCTGCTCCTCACCAACTGCTTTGAGGGTCGAAACCTCTTCCTCCCCTAAACCATAACGTTTGGAGAGAATGATCTTTTCTCGTTCTTTGAGGGGTTCCAGAATGCGATCAATTATAATATTGAGTTCGAACTCCTGGAGCGACTCTTTTTGGTGCGTATCAATTATTGTGTCCAAAATTCCCATAATCGTCTAATTTGCCCAATTATAACATATATCTTTTTATTGGTCAACCTAAGTCAATCAGTATAATAAATAAAACCCCTTATGTTTAAGGGGTTTATTGACTATTTTTTTAGTTTTCGCAACTGCCAGTAGTTTAGGATTGGACTGGCCACAAAGATTGATGAATAAGTTCCAGCGATGATTCCAATAAATAAGGCCAGTACAAAGTAGCGAATTGTTTCCCCACCGAACAGTAATAAGGCCAGCAGTACCAATAGTACCGTTAGACTAGTGTTCAGTGATCTAACTAACGTCTGAGATACACTATGATTGATCACAAACTCCATGGTTTGACCAGCGTAAATTCGTAAATTCTCTCGGATACGGTCAAAAACAATAATCGTGTCATGCACAGAGAAACCTAATACTGTTAGCAAGGCAGTCACAAACATAGTATCAACCTCTACGTTGGCAAATCTCCCTAAAATAGCAAATACTCCAAGAACTATGATTAAGTCGTGAAGCAAAGCCACCACCGCTGCAATTCCAAACTGCCAACTAGAAACCGGCCTGGTGACTTTTCTAAATGCATAAGCAATATATAAAATGATACCTGCAGAAATCAATGCTAGCTGATACAAAGCTTGTCTGGTTAACTGCTCCCCCACTATTGGACCAATGGATTCAAACCGACGCTCCTCGAAATTGCCTAATTCTGTCTTTAAGGCACCCAGGTACTTATCATTTTCAGATTTTTCTATGACATCACTGCGAATAATTATCCCGTTATTGTCTGTTGACTGAACTTGAGCATGATCAAGGCCATTGCTAGCTAAAACCTGCCGTACTTGTTCGGGGGTAACTTGTTGTTCAAAGGCGATTTCTGTAACCGTTCCACCTTTAAAATCAATTCCCAAGCGTAAACCAAACATAGCCAAAGAAATGATTCCTAAGCCAGTGAGGACTAACGATAAAATGAAAAAATGCTTGTAATACTTTAAGAGTTTCATATTATTTTCTATCTCCTTCTACTTTGGGGAGTTTAACTCCAAATAACCAACCAATCTTTGCGATACGCTCGCTCATTAATATTGATAAGAATGTTCTAGTTGCTGTGATTGCGCTAAACATAGAGATGAGTACACCGATAGAAAGTGCAATTGCAAACCCTTTTACCGATGATGTGCCAAAGGTGTAAAGAATAAGAGTGGTAATCAGTGTGGAAACATTAGAATCACGAATCGATAACCAAGCTCGATCAAATCCATCCTTAATAGCTTTCTGGAGATCTTTACCAGAGCGGATCTCTTCTCGCATTCTTTCGAAAATTAAGATGTTTGCATCAACAGCCATACCAATTGAAAGAATAAAACCTGCGATCCCAGCTAAAGTTAGGGTGACTGGATAAACTCCGTTCAAGAAAATCAAAGCGAGATAACTAATCAATGCGATTACACCAAACCAACCACTTACGATCACTCCTAGCAAGAAGAATATTCCTACCAGAATTACTGCGGTAATCGATACCCCAATTTTAAAGATGGCGATGGAAACTAAAGTGTAAATAAGCAAAGCCAACACAGCCAACAATCCTGGCCAACGGTAATACCATAACATAAACAACGCGACCAGAATTAAACCAATTAAACCAGCGAGTAAAGATTTTTGAATAGATTCTTCACCCAAACTAGCACCAACGTTTTGCTGTGAAATTAAGTTAATAGGAACTGGTAACGCTCCTGAGTTCAAACGGGTTGCTAATAGCTTCGCTTCTTCCGAGGTAAACCCACCGGTGATATAAGCTTCTCCATTCGTTATAGTGTCGTTTACGCGTGGGGCTTGAATAATTTGACCATCGAGGACAATTGCTAAAGGTTTCCCGATATTCTCTTGAGTGATCTTGGCAAATAAATCCTTACCTTCGTCGTTAAAGTTTAAACGGACCACTACTTGAGAATTTATCCCCTGTCCTTGTTGGACATCTGCGGTGGCTCGTTCTAATTGTTTCCCGGATAAGCCAGTTGGTTCCCAGCCAGCTAAAGGATCGATGGTAATCTTTCCATCTGGTCCGACAACCGGAGTTGGTTGAGCATTTGGATCACCTTGTACACGGAATTCGAGTAGAGCGGTTTCTCCAATCTGCTTAATTGCCTCATTAATATCAGTAATGCCAGGCAGTTCAACTACAATTTGATCATCACCTTGAATTTGAACTAATGGTTCAGCAACCCCAAAACTATTAACTCGTCGTTCAATAGTGTCGCGAACGCTTGCTAAGGCATCCTTTCGATCTGAATCGGAAATATCCTTATAATCTGCTTGGTAGACCAATCTTGCTCCTCCCTGTAGGTCTAATCCAAGTTTTGGTGGGAACTCTTTTTGGTAGTTAATTCCAAGTTTAGTGAGATTGATTTTTGAACCCTGGGGATGGACAATCCAAGCCGCAGAAGCACCAATCAGTATCACAAACAAAAAAACCGTAAAACGTTTGATAAATGATTTCATACTGGTCTGTTAATAAGTTTGTATCTCAAATAATTATATGGCATCTAGAGAGAATTTGCAAAGGTAAACCTACTTAAAATACCGCTTAATTAAGGTTAAGTCGCGGGTTTGCCAAGCCAGATTTATGCGGATATTCTCCTGGGTTTGAGCGATAGCTTGTTTGGCATAAGGCAATTTTTTGCCTTTGAGGAAATTTAAAAACTGGGTGTACTCTTTTTTAGAGTTAAAACTTTTTGCTCCGGATAACATGGTGCCTGCCATCTTGGTCCCCATAAATTGATTTTCCAGTTCTGCCCAATTTTGAAGAATTTTTTCCCAGGCTTGATTTTTAATTAGCGGATTTTGCAAACTAGCTGAAATAGCAAACGGCTTGTCTTGATTTCTAACTTTGTGACTGAAAACTAAATCTAACACTCTTTTCCCAGTGAATTGGGTGGCACCCGAAATAAGAGCAAACAAAATTTGTTGCTTTTGTAATGTTAATTCTGATTGGTCATATAAATTAAAGAGTGATTGTAGGTGCTTTGCATTACCATGTTTGGCGATTGTGGCAAAAACTGCACTCCGTAGGTTGACATTGATTGATTTAATATTATTGCCAGCTTTAAAATATTTTTTAGCAACTGTTATCGCTTTGCTGTGCCCGCTCAAACCAGCGACGTTAAACGCCAGTCCTCTCAATAAGGCATTGTTATTGCTCTCTTTCTTTTTTGGTTTATACTCAATCTCCGGTCTCTCTAGTATGTTTCCAAACAATTGAGCTCTAAACTTGTTGAGTTGCTTGGCAGTGTCATTATTAGGCAGCATCCTTAATAACTCACCTAGTTGATGGGCAATTTCTGACCAGATGACATAACTCGATTCATTCTTCGTGAATTTTAAAATTTCTAAATACACATCAGTTGGAATCAATCCAGACTTTGCCAATAGAAAATAATCTCTGATCAGTGCCAGGCGGTCAAAAATATCTAACGTTTTATCTTCATATTTTGGCAATAACTTTGCTAGCAAGCCAATATCATAGCAAATCACCGTTAAACTGGTATCATTGTGATCTAGGTTTATAAACTGAAAAGTTTGCGGTAGTTTTATTTTTTTTGTTTTTTCCTTAAGCAAAAATGGTTCACTGACCTGATTTCGGTCAGTGTGAAGACTTAAGGGGATTGGCCACTTGCGACTACTACTTTTGATTAGTTGTTTAAACTCGGTCTGTTCTAAAAGTAAATCTTTACCCTCCATTGAGACTGAGACAACCGGAAAACCGGGGAGTTCTGTCCAAGCTTTCATAATTGCTCGTACTGGTAACCCAGAAACCTTTTCAAAACTCTCCCAGAGATGAATTGATGAAGTATTTCGGTATGAATGTTTTTTGAGATATTGTGATAAACCAGCTTGAAAATTCTTTGCTCCGATGTAATTTTCCAACATACGAAGCACACTTGCTCCTTTGGCGTAACTAATCGCATCAAAGATTTGTGAAATTTCATCCGGGTGTTGTACTGGTACCTCAATTGGGTGGGTGGTATGCAAACTATCCTGTTGCAAAGCAAAAGCCTGTTCGTCAAGGGCAAACTTTGTCCAGTAATTCCATTCTGGATAAATTTTATCAACCACCTGATAAGCCATGTAGGTGGCAAAGCTTTCGTTCAACCAAAGATGGGTCCACCACTCCATAGTTACTAGGTTGCCAAACCATTGATGTACTAACTCATGGGCAATCACTTCAGCGACGCGTTGCCGTTGACTAAACGGAGAATTGTTTTCATCTACGAGAAGCAGTGTTTCTCTAAAAGTGATGGCTCCCCAATTCTCCATTGCGCCGGCCGAAAAATCTGGAATGGCCAATAAATCCAAAATTGGCAAAGGGTATTTAATACCAAAGTAATTTTCTAAATAATCCAAAGCTTTTTTAGTAAACTCCAAAGCGAATTTTCCTTGAGCTTTCTTGCCTGGAGTTGTGTGAACTCGAATTTTGACACCTCGTTTTGATTTGCCGTGCAAATGCTCTAACTCCCCTACAATCAAAGCTAGTAAGTACGAAGACATATTAGGCGTGGCTTTGAATCTGACTATTTTATAGCCAGGGCTGTGGGGAGAAATTTTATCAGGTATCGTATTAGATATAGCTTCAAAGTGTTCCGGCAGAACGACTTCTAAAACAAATTTTGATTTATGTGCTGGTTCGTCAAAACATGGCACCATCCTTCGAGCATCGGTCGCTTCAAACTGAGTCACTGCTAAATGTTTTTCTTGCTTACCATGCTGATACTGACTTTTATATAAACCTCGCAACTGGTTATTAATAGTTCCAGAAAATTCCAAAGCCAATTTTACCTTCCCCTTAAGGGGTTTAGATAAAGAAAAGGTAACTGTTTCTGACTTGGGTTGATAGCTGATTTTTGGTTGCAGTTTTAGTTTTCCAAAGCTCAATTGAGCTTTAGTAATTTTTAAATCTGCTGAATGCAACACTAATTGTTTGGTAGACTTGGTAATCTCCAAACTGATAGTCTCTGAACCGATAAAATTAAAATCCGCCAGATTCGGCTGGATTTTAATTTGGTACTTAGAGGGTTTAATATTTTGCGATAGTCGGTGTTTGGTTTTCATGGCACAGGTTAGTCCACCAGATTTTTTTGGTGCTCTTCACTATTGATGAGGCCGCATTTTTTATACTTCTTACCACTACCGCAGAAACATGGGTCGTTTCTACCTAAACCTTGAGCGCGAGGATCAGTTGGTTCGGCTTGAGTAACCTTGCCCACTTGAGGTTGACCACCACCAGATAAATTGATAGTTGCGTGGTGATGCTGAGCCCCACCTTCATCCACGTGAGTTTCAACCCCGATTCGTAATACGGCCGAAAGAACTTGCTGATCAATTTCCTCCAACAAACGTTGGAACAAAGTATAGCCTTCCTTTTTGTATTCAACTAAGGGATCTCGTTGACCATAACCCCGCAGGCGGACACTGTCGCGCAAATGATCCATGGTGTCTAAGTGTTCCATCCAAAGCCGGTCAATGCTTTGTAAAATAACTGTGCGCAATACGCTGTTATATAACTCAGCGCCAATTTCTTTGGCTTTGGTTGTGAAACTGTCATTGGCCAATTTATGTAATTCGTCAGTGATTACAAATTCGCGATCAGCAGCGTTTTGGCTTGCTTCTAAAATGACAGCTTTTTTATTCTGGTCCAGTTGAGGGATGAAGCTACTTACTTCTGCAAAGATTTGGTCGATCGCTTCATCGTGGCTGAGGGTTGCAAAATGTCCGGTGATGATTTGGTCAATTCTCTGGTTTAACAACTCGGAAATCTCAGTTTGAATTGAATCATCAATTTCTCCACCAGATAAATATTTGCGGCGACGTTTATAGATTTTCTTGCGTTGTTGGTTGAGCACATCATCAAACTCCAACACATTTTTACGAGTATCAAAGTTTAAACCTTCAATTTTTTTCTGTGCCGATTCAATGCTTCTAGAAACTAATCGGGCTTCGATTGGTTGGTCATCAGGAATCTTGAGGGTTTCCATCATGCTTTGCATGCGAGCTCCGCCAAACAAACGCATTAAATCATCTTCCATGGATACATAAAATTGACTCGAACCAGGATCACCTTGTCGACCAGCTCGGCCACGTAGCTGGTTATCAATGCGCCGAGATTCATGTCGCTCCGTACCAATGACAGCCAAGCCCCCTGCTTGCTTTACCTTCTTAGCTTCTTCAGGATCAATCGGATTACCACCAAGCAAAATGTCTACACCACGTCCTGCGATGTTGGTAGCGACGGTAATCGCTCCGCTGCGACCTGCTTGAGCGATAATCTGGGCTTCGCGTTCATGGTTTTTTGCGTTTAACATTTCGAATTGTAAACCTTCGTTCTTTAAAGCTTCGGCTAATTGTTCATTCTTGGCAATACTAACTGTACCAATCAAAACTGGTTGACCGTTTTTATGTCGCTCTTTAACATCCTTGGCAATGGCAGAAAACTTTCCTGATTCATTTTTAAATACTAGATCAGAGTGGTCTTGGCGAACCATTGGTTGGTTGGTAGGAACTTGAGTGACCTCTAATTGATAAATTTTAAAGAATTCTTCTTCTTCAGTTTTAGCGGTACCCGTCATACCAGACAAGCGTGCGTACAAACGGAACAAATTCTGGAAAGTAATTGTGGCTAAGGTTTTGCTTTCTTGTTGAATCTTGACGTTCTCTTTGGCTTCGATAGCCTGGTGAAGCCCTTGGCTATAACGACGGCCAAACATTAACCGACCGGTGAATTCATCGACAATCACAACTTCGTTATCTCGGATGACATAATCACGATCCTTCTTATATAAAGTTTTGGCCCTAAGCGCCTGTTCTACATGGTGTAAAGTGGTCACACCAGCACTTGTATCATAAATGTTTGGAACATTGAGTATGGCTTCGATTTTAGTAATTCCGTCATCTGTTAAACTGGCGGCTTTGTGCTTTTCATCAACTGTATAATCTTCTGTTTCTTGTAGACGGTCAACTAATTTTGAGAACTGATAATACTTATCAGTTGGTTCTGAATCTGGTTGGGAAATAATTAAAGGCGTACGTGCTTCATCAATTAAGATACTGTCGACTTCGTCCACAATTGCGAAAAACAAATCACGCTGACGTAGTTGCTTAATATCTTGGACCATGTTATCGCGTAAGTAATCAAAGCCGTACTCATTATTGGTCCCGTAAGTAATATCTGCAGCGTAAGCTTCTTGGCGACTAACTGGTCGCATGTGCTTTACATCCAACACTAATCCTTGAGTACCAGACTCAATCGCATCAATCTCTTCTTGTTCGGGTTGGAAAGTTGGATCAAATTTAAAAGAAGCTTCGTGCTGAATGCTCGCCACAGACAACCCTAAGTATTCGTACAAGCGTCCCATATCACTGGCTTGCCAGCGCGCCAAGTAATCGTTAACGGTTACTAAGTGTGCGCCGCGCCCGGCTAAAGCAAACAACACTAAAGGCAAAGTTGCTGTAAGAGTTTTCCCTTCACCAGTTTTCATTTCAGCTATGCGGCCTTCAGACAAAACTAAACCACCCATTAATTGCACATCAAAATGGAATTGGGAGCGGGAACGTTTAGAAGCTTCACGAGTTAAAGCAAATACGCGAGTGCGTATTTCCATTAGTTTCTTAAAGACTTGATCTTCTTCTGTAAGTTTAGCTAGTTCGGTTTTAAAGCCTTGGATTTCTGCTTTGATCTGCTCTTCAGTGAGCTCAGCCACTTCTGCAGCTAAAGCATTAATCTTGTCCAATTCGCCTTGATATTTGCCCAATCCAGGACCACTAGACTTAAAAATTCGGTTAAAAATTGACATATAATGAGAATAAATACTGTGCTATTATACTAAAAAGCTTGGACTTAGCCAAGCCTAAATTAGGAGGAAAAATGACCACCAGAGAAGAAAGTCAGCAACGCGACTATCTCATTCAAGCCAAGAATTCGGCTGAATTAATGCAGCGGTTTGTGGCAATGCACGTCGATCTAATCAAAAAGTTCTACCCAACTTTGCCACCAGCAACCAAACAACGACTTGTTCCTGAGATTAACTTTATCCTTCGCGAAGGAAGAGTTTCAGACCAAGTCACGAAATTTATGACAGCTGATGAAGATAAACGACTTGAAATAGCCCGACGGGTATTATACTTTCACAAAGTCGGAGTGTTCGAAACTATCAAAGCTAGTTCCGCTTAAATCCTCTCATCATGTTTCCCAGCCTTCGACGAAGGCTGATTTTTTTATCTTTGGTTTTAGCAAGCTGTGTCTGAATTTTTGGAACAGCGAGATCAAGGGCTTCATAAAAATCGTTTCCACGAGCGTCAGCGTAAATATTGTGAGGACTGACTTGAATATCAACCCTAAAAAATTGGCCACTGTGATGCTTGCTGTCTTCCGCTAATTCTACATAAATGACATCCTCAGGGCGGATATATTTTTCGATAATAGTGAGCTTGGTTTCAATATTTCTTTTGATTGCTTCAGTCAGAGTTGTATTAGTTGCTTTGATATTTATCTTCATAAAATTCCTTTCTTTCCCTTATTATACCATTAATCAGTGAACTTTGTTCCAGCTATTTCTTTTTCTAAAAAACCTATAAATTGCGGTTCTGCTTCGAGCTTAATCCCAGTTCGTTCATACACCGTTTGTTTAACTTGATTAAACAACGCTAATACCTCTGAGGCTTTCCCTGCTCCAGAATGATTAATTATAATAGCAGGCTGATTAGAATTTAATGACACTCCGCCCTTTATCAGTTCTTTGCCTACACAATTTTCTATCAAAAAAGCAGTGGGGGTTTTGTAACCCTGATTAACTCGCAATTTTTCCATCATCGTGGTTAATTTTTGTGAGGCGGACTCAGGTAAAGTAACTCGAAGCTTTTTCTGTAAATCCTTAAACTCACTTTCAGACAATATTTTACCTCGAAAAAATGAACCAGCGTTGCCAAAAGTAGGATGGGAAGGGAACGGAAACTTTTTATTCCTGATTTCTATAACGGCTTCTCTAATTTCTTGGATTGTCGGTCTATGGTTCTTGAAACGGTTCTTTAAATCACCATAACTAAGGTTAGGTTCACCATTCTTTCGTAGCTTTAACTGGGTAGTAAGGACAACATATTTATCCTTTGCCGTAGTATTAAAAATACTTTTCCGATACCCAAAATTTAATTGGTTATTATCAAAATTAATAATTTTACCAGACTCGCGATCAATCGCCGTAACTTTTTGGACAACTTCACTGGCTTCTTGACCATAGGCTCCCACATTTTGAACAGCCAAAGCACCCATAAATCCTGGGATATGGGAAAGATTTTCTATCCCCCACCACCCTTCTTCGCAAGCCAAACGGACCACATCATCCCACACTTCGCCGCTGGCGACGTCTAAGGTAACTTCGCTATCTGTCTCTGACACTAAATCTATGCCGACCATCTCAATCCGTAGAGCCACCCCATCAAAACCCCTATCTGCAACCAGAATATTACTCCCACCGCCAAACACGAACAAAGGTAACTGGCGCTCGTTAGCAAAATTGAGCCCTTGCTGAACTTCTAAAATATCTTGAGCAAATATTAAATATCGGCAAGGACCGCCGATATAAAAAGTTGTATAAGGGGCTAATGGAAAATTTTCCTTAATCTGCACGGTTAACTAACTCCTTGGCCAAAGTGTTAAAGTTGCCTACAGCCATAATAACCACTACGTCATTGGGTTTTAACTCAGAGGTTAAGATAGATTTTGCTTCATCTTTATTTGCGACCAACCGAACATTGGGATTATGCTGAGCAATCTGATCAACTACTTGCTGGCCAGTTATAGTATGATCGGTCCTTTTTTCTCGGGCCGGGTAAATTTCTGCTAATAAAACTTGGTCGGCTTGATTAAAACTTTTTGCCAGCTCATTTGCCACAGCTTGAGTTCTACTAAAAGTATGGGGTTCGAAAACTGCCCAAACTTTGGAATCTGGAAAGCGCAGTTTCGCTAAAGCGATGGTCTCTGCAATTGCAGTTGGATGATGAGCGTAATCATCAAAAATTTTTACGCCATTAGTTTCGCCAATAAACTCAAACCGTCGCTTAATACCAAAAAATTCGTCTAAACCATTTTGAATATCCGCTGGAGAGAAACCTAAAGTTCGAAGTAAAGCAATTGGTCCCAAGGAATTGTATACATTAATTTTTCCGAATAAATTAACCCGGTATTTTTCTTCGGGGAAATCGCCAGACTTCTGAACTGTAAATTCTGTGTAAT
>CAZBOT010000010.1:31833-45407 GCA_964493575.1 uncultured Candidatus Saccharibacteria bacterium
CGGTATTTTTCTTCGGGGAAATCGCCAGACTTCTGAACTGTAAATTCTGTGTAATCAGTTGTGGTCACGATGTCTGTGGCTACAAAGTCGGCAGGATTATCTAGTCCGTAGCTAATAGTACCCAGGCTGGTTCCATGGACTAGCTTAGCTAATTCAATATTGTCAGCGTTGTAAACAATTACGCCGTCGTCAGGCATATTGTGAATCGTTTCAGCAAGTTCATCACGAATCTCGTCGACTGAGGCAAATACATCAGGATGATCAAACTCTAAGTTAGTTAACAACAAAATATCTGGCTTATACTGGGTAAATTTTGGAGTAGGGTCGTCATATAACGCTTTATACTCATCACCTTCGAAAACAACATAGTGACCCTCACCCAAATGGAAATTTTTACCAATGTTAGTCAGGACCGCACCGGTCATATAGCTACTATCATCGATTTCCTTAAGCAATGTCCCAAGAATGGCTGATGTTGTAGATTTTCCATGTGTCCCAGTTACAACAATCCGAAGCTTGTCTTTAAACAATTCATATAATAATTCCGAAAAGGAATAGATTCTTTGATCTCGCTTTACTACTGCGGCAATTTCTGGATTAGATTCATCCTCACCAGCTGAAGCGATAATCATTGCATCAGCTTGATCAGTCACGTGCTCTCTGTCGTAACCCACATGATAAGAAATACCTAAATTATCCAACACAGATTTTGCAGGATCGTAGAGTGCGTTGCTGTCACTACCAGAAACTTCATAGCCTAGCTGTTTAGCCAAACCAGCAACCGCCGACATAGCAATACCCCCGATGCCAATAAAATAAATTTTTGTATGTTCGGATAAATTCATATTATTTAAATAATTGTTTGAGCTTAGCTTCTTGTTGGCTCAATTCAAGTCGCTTCTCTTTTAGCAGTTGCCAGAGTGCTGGTAAATGTTCCAAAGCAGTCTCCCGCCCGGCCTGATAATAATCTTGCATGTTATCTACATGAAGAAATCTGACAAACAAGGCTTTTTTCCAGAATGGTACTGTTAACTCCTTAGTGATTAAGTAGTCACAATCAAAATTGATTTTAGACTCGTGTGCCCGTTGTGCATCAATGGCAATATCTAAAGATTTACCAACTACATCCCAGAGTCTAGGATCGTTGAGCTCTGGTTCATGATACTGTCCCAAATAAAAATAATTTTGCCAAAACTCCGAATACTTGATTTTATCCACCAGACGTTTGCGCAATTCTTCAGCTTGCTTTGGCCAAATCAATGTTCTTAATTGATTAATAAATTTGCGCATAAATATCTGCCAAGGGCTAAACACGTGCCGAGTGGCGCGTAGATCTATCCCAATCACAACATCGCTCCCCCCAGCTCTGGCTACATTACCCGGGACCACATTAATTATCCCTCCGTCAACCAGTAACTTATTTCCCCAAGCTTGTGGTTCAAATACAACTGGTAAGGCACATGAGGCACAAATCGCCTTTGCCAGATCACCGACTTGCAAAACGACTTCCGATTTTGAATTAAGATCCGTTGTTACAAATCCCATACTCGGTGTAACATCTTCGAAATTATAATTCTTTGTATAAAAGCGGACCAATTCTTCGAACTTGCGAAGTTGAAATAACCCACCCTTGCTCTTACTTCGTTCCATAAAATTGAGCATTACTTCTCTATTCATCTTAAAAGTAAACGCTTTGAGTTGATCCATAGTCCCGCATCCGAAACTGGCGGCAACTATAGTCGCCCCAGACATGGCTGCGATATAATCAATAGGAAAATCGTGTTCTTTAAGGACCTCTAAAAAACCTATGTAAAAAACCGAGCGAGATGAGGCGCCAGAAAAAGCTAGGCCGACTTTTGGTTGATTAATCTTGTTCATTACTGATGAGGTATTGATTCTGTAAGGAGTAAATTTTTTCTGTTGCGTTTTGAGGAAAAATTTTTCTCATATTCCCTGTCAACTCCTTGACTAACTGCGGTTTAAACAATAACTCCCTAATCGTACTAATTAATTTTTGCGGTGTTAATTCTGATTGATCCAAAACTACAGCTGCACCATTTTTATACAACATGGCGGCATTATCTTCCTGATGGGTGTTAGGCATAGGTACAATGATGGCGGGTTTTTTATGATGAGCAATGTCGGTTAGTGAGCCTAGACCTGCCCGAGATAAGACTACATCGCAGGCCGCATAAGCTGCACCCAGATTATGAATAAACTCATGGCTTTGATAGTTTTCATGAGTGACCTGTTCAACTTGTCTCACCCCAGTACTGTGAATTACCTGAACTACTTTAGTGATTTCAGTTAAGTGTTTTTGAATTAACTCATTTAAAACTATCGAGCCAGTTCCCCCACCAACCACTAATAATACCGGAAGTTTTTGATCCAGTCCAAACTCCTTGAGAGCTTTTGATTTAGGAATTTCATCTTCGTGTTCCTGATAACTTGGATTACCAGTCCAAAATACTTTATTTGAGGTTACAAACTTTTTACCAAGTCCTGAACCTTGGGGAAATTCACTGATTGAGTCTTCAAAAGTGACAGTAACAATATTGGCAATTGGCGCGCAAACAGCGTTACTCAAAGTCAATTTAACATCTTGCTGATGAATAAATCGTGGAATTCGCAATAACCAACTAGCAAAAATAACTGGGACTTGCACAAAGCCACCTGCGCCAAGCACAGCCAATGGTCGATACTTGATTAATAACCATAAGGCCTGAAGAAATCCAACCAGGATTAAAAACGGCGACAAAACTATCCGCACGGACCAATAACGGCGCAGCTTCCCGGTTACGATACTATGAAATCGATAGTGTTCTTTGTCAGCAATTTTCCGGGATACAGATTGGCGCGTATCTAATATCACAGGTCGCAGATTATGGTGATGATGCTGCCACTCTTTTGCCACAGCTAACAAAGGGGTGATTGGCCCGGCGCTCAACCCACCAACTAAAACAAGATATTTTGTTGAATGTTTTGTTCCCATATTTATTCAACCTCAGGCTCACGATTACTGGATTGATAACTTTCCGACAAGATTTGATTATAAACTTTTACAGTTTGTTTTGCGGTCTTTTGCCAATCAAAATCGGAACTTCTAGCCAGACTTTTCTTTTGCATCAATTCATAAAACGGCTGATCATTGACTAGCAAATGCATTTTTTCGGCAATATCTTCGGGATTGTTACCATCAAAAAATACAGCGGCATTATCGTAAACTTCATTAAAAACATCTGTGTTAGCTGCTAGCACTGGTAACCCATACTCCATAGCTTCTAATCCAGGTAGACCAAAACCTTCAAAGAGCGAAGCAGTGGCAAATGCAAAAGCATTTTGATATAAAGCCGCTTGATCACTATCTGAAACAAAACCAGTGAAGACAATGTTGTCTTTATGCTTAATCTGTAAAATCTGTTCCCGAATTTCTGGGTAATGAAGGTCGTTTTTTCCTGCTATTACTAAGTCTAAATCATATTTATATTTACTTAGGAGTATATTAAACCCTTTAGCTAAGTTTACTAAATTTTTCTTTCGTTCAAGGGTTCCCACAAATAACATATAAGGTTTGTCTAATAAATAACGTTGTTTGAGAATTCCAAATTCAGTGGGTTCCCCATTAAACCGAGTTGGGGCTTCGTAAGTAACTACTATCTTCTGACTAGGGACTTTTAAAACTGTTTCAATTTCCCTTTTAGCAGCGTTGGTTACAGTTAAAACTTTGCTCGCTCTTTTTACAGCCTGACTAATAATTAATTTGTAAGCTAAGAATTTATGGTAACGAGACTTTTTATGCCCACTCAATACATGATGAACCACATCGTGAACTGTTACTACGTAATTCCCTCGGTATAAAATCGGGACATTAAAATTTGGGAAGTGCATCAAATCTAAATTTTGCTTTTTTAACAATCGCGGGAACGACCATTGCTCTGCAAAAGAATAATGGCGATAGTTCGCAGGAACTAACTCAACACCCAAATTTTTTAACTTGTTAAGATCTTCGGAAGAATTATTCCCTTGATGATAAAAGACGACTAGTTGGTACTCCTCAGACAAGCCGGCTTTATTGAATACTTCGATCATTGCTGTAAGCAACTCAAAACTGTACCGGCCGATTCCTGCATTGAGACTTCCCCCCATTCGAAAATCAAAACCAATTCTAATCAACTTAACACCTTTCTAATTTGTTCAGCAGTTTTTGTCCATGTAAATTGCTGCGCTCGATCAATGCCGCGTTTAATATATTGTTCACGTAAGGTATCTTCGGTAAGTAAAACTTTAATCCCCCTAGTAATTTCTGCAATATTATAAGGATTTACTAAGAGAGCACTATCAGCTAAAACCTCTGGTAACGAAGTTACACTTGATGCTAAAACCGGTGTCCCAACTGCAGCGGCTTCTAGAGGTGGGAGACCAAAACCCTCGTACAAACTTGGCCAAACAAAAGCAGAGGCTAACTTCATCAATCCCGGTTTATCCTCTTCTGAGACATAGCCCAAATAATGAATTTGTTTTACTTTGGAGCTCTTACGAATTCGGTCCATTAATATATCGGCGTGCCAACCCAATTTACCGGCAATGACTAAATCTGATTCCACTTCGGCCAGTTCAAAAGCTTCGATTAGGCGGGTTAAATTTTTTCGGGGTTCGATAGTACCGATGTATAGAATAAATTGCCCAGGAAGACTATAACGATTACGGATGGATCGTAAATCAGCAACATCAATATTCGGGTGGAATCGTTCCGAATCTACGCCTAAATGAGCAACAGTTATATTGTTTCCATCAATTCCTAATTCAGTTTGAATAGCCTGTTTAGTGTATTCAGATACCGCAATCAGTTTATCGGCCCGCTTAATCAATTTTGGGATATTAATTGCCTTATGCCACAAACGTGACTTCCAAGAGTACATTTCAGGCATCAAGATTGGCGATAAGTCATGGATAACTAAGATTAACTTGGTAGTGCTACGCAAAGCAATCATATTGGGATTAGGCATAAAGAGAGCACCTTGCTCCCCTGTTAAACTTTCGATTGTTGGCCAACCAAACAATTTAAAACATAAATTTAGCAACCGATTCGGCCACCTGGTTTGTTTATATTTAGCGTTAATAAAATGAAATTGTTCAAACTGCCTTGGCTGATAACCATTGTAATACAAAGTATAACGATTGGTTTTATCGCTCGTTAATAAGGGTTCCAGAACTTCGGTAGTAAAATACTCCACCCCGGTGATATGTTTCGAATGTAAACTTCTTAAATCAACTGTGATGTGCATGGTAAGTTTGTTCTACAAATGTTTGAATCTCTTGTTTGAATCTGGCTTGGCTAAATTTGGCAGCATGACTTCGCATAACTTCAGACTGATAAGGTTGTTGCTCCACTTTTTGCAAGGCTTGCTTGAGTGATGGTTTATCAAAAACTTCGAGTAGCTCACCGGTTTGTTGAGGAATGATTGTTTCTAAGCTCCCGGCCTTAGCTAGACCCAAGGAGGGGGTCCCACAACTTGCGGCCTCCAAAGGCATCAACCCAAAGTCTTCGATCTGAGGATATATAAAGGCCACTGCGCCGCTGTATTGATCGCGCAAAGCTTCGTCAGAAACTCTACCGTAAAAATGGATGTTGGGTTTGGAGATTGATTTTAAATAATTTAAATAACGACCTTCGCCAATCACATGTAATGGGAGATTGAGTTCGTTAAAAATCTCAATAATGGTTTCGTAATTTTTATAAGGTGTAATTCTTCCAGCCATTAAATAATAACCTTCCTTCGCCATAGTTGGGTACCAAAATTCCGTGTCAATGGAAGGATAAATCAATTTGCTATCTCGGTTGTAATATTTGCGAATGCGGTCTTGGACTTCTTTAGAGTTGGCAATAAAATAATCAACTTGTTTAGCCGCCTTTAAATCCCACTTTCGCAACCACCAAAAATATAATCGCATCAAAGGACGCAATAATGGAGTAACCTCACCTTCTGCATAAACCACATCATTCCACAAAAATCTCGTGGGAGTGTGACAGTAGTTAATATGGATACTGCCTTTTGGTTTTCGTAGTCCTTTAATATAAGCTGAACTGGAACTTAGCAAGACATCGGTTGGATCAACTTTAAAAAACTTTAACACCACAGGAATCCACACAAACCAAAACTGCAAATGCGGAAAATAAGTATAGAGTGTTTGCAACCAACTAGTTTTTATAGTGGCTTCACCTAAATGACCAGCCACCTTTGGGTTGCTCGCAAAGGTGTAAATTGGGCTTTCTGGATAAATTTCGTGAATGGCTTTAATTACTCGCTCACCCCCGCCAAATTGGGTGAATGAATCATGGGCTAAAACAACTTTAGGTTTTGAATTCACAGACTGGTTCCTTCCTGTTTTTCTTTAGAATTTAGCTTAATTATACACGACTTACGACGGTTTTGGGATTGACAAATCACTCATTCTGTGGCATTATTTGGAAGCTTCAAGCAGGCCGAGCAATCGCCCGCCGCGTTGTGCGGCTGGAGGAAAGTCCGGACACTCGAGTTGAAAGTATCATATGAGCTTTTAACCCTAGTAGCGGGTAACACCCGTCGGGAGTAATCCTAGAGATGCGAACAGTGACGCCCAAGCAGAGATGCAAAGGAATCCTTCGGGATTAACTTTTGTGGAAACACAGAAGATGAAACGGCTAAATTCTTACTTGAGTGCAATGCCAAATTTGGTAGGCAGCACGAGCGGCTTGGTAACAAGTCGCCTAGATAGATGATTGTTTAGAACCAGAATCCGGCTTACGAACCTGCTTGAAGCTATAAAAAAAATTCACAGACAGTCTGCGAATTTTTTTTATGGTAAAATTTCTCTAGGGAGGAGCTATGCTAAACATAACAGGTGTTAATGAATTCAACTCGTGGTTCCTCAGGGAATACTCTGCATGCATTACGGAACCATCTTGCACTGACATTCTGACAGTTACGTGTTTTAACCCAAGATACGGGATACTAATAACTAGCTTTGGTTACGACTTTGTGAGACCTTTTCTGGATGGCAGTTTGGATTTAAACCTTGAACAACAAGTGGAATTTGAAAGAAACTGCCCGTTGGACTACAAGGATCTTGAGACCCTAAATGGACTAATTTACGGTCATCTCGTATCATGCGAGTTATGCAGACATATCAACAGTGTGCATGTGTTGGATCATTTGTCTGCAACACAATCAACTAAATGAAGCTGTTTATTTTCCCAATCTGCGCTCGCGGTTCTCGTACTCATCGAGAGCCGCTTTTAATTTGTCTGTTTTAAAGTCCGGCCAGAGATCTTCGGTGAAATAAAATTGGCTATTGGCTGTCTGCCACATCATAAACCCTGCTGACCAATGCGGTTCACCGCCAGTACGAATGACAAAATCAACATCCGGCAGGTGCCCGGTCCATAAATGTTTGCGCAAATTTTCTGCAGTTACCTCTTCCCCACTGTTTCGCAAAGCTTCCTGAGCAGCAAGCATTTCTCGCTGGCCATCGTAACCAAATAAAATTGTTAAATTATGATTTGTAAAATCTTTAGTTTGTTGAGTAAGTTTTGCAATAGTTTCGGTAAGTTTTAGGTAATCACCAAACCCTGCCCATTCACCAACAATTTCAAAACGAGTCTGTTTCTCTATTAGAGACTGAATCACTTTTGGATCCGAAAGTTCTTGTTCCAAAATTTGGAATAAGAACTTTACTTCTTCGGGAGCTCGATTCGCAAGGTTACTATAAGAGCCTGCCCAAAACGTCCCGTACTTTACTTCAGTATCAGCAAAATAATTGGATAGCTCCCAAAAGAGCTTCACACCTTCTTCGTGCCCTTGCCACGGCAACAAAAGATGAGCTTTCGCCCATCTTCGATTACCATCAGGAATAATTGCTAAATGATGTGGTAAAGCCATTATCCGGAGAACTCCTCGTCACCGGAAGGACCATAAATACTTGGCACTTTACCCCCAGCTGGTCGGATATAGGCAGACAACTGACCACGGTGATGGATCAAATCAATCATCATGTTAAAGATCGCATCATCTACTGTAGTCTCACGATGAAAAAACTTTACCGGAGCTTTTAGTTGCTCTTCCGTGGTAGCTTTCAAAGTAGATAGAAATTGTTCGTTTACTTTCTTGCTCAATTCAACTGCCTCAGCAACGGTTTGAGGATCAATCCCTTCGTAAAATCTACCCGCAGTCTCTGGGGTAACAGATTCTCCCTTTAAAAAAGCTTCTGTCATAGGAATCTCGCCAATGATTGAGCGGATTAATTCCTTAGCGCTTTTAGAACGTTCGTGAGGACGATAGTTAAAACCTTCCTCAGGAATTGCCGCAATTACCTTAGTAAAAACCGGTAATTCCCATTCCAAATGAATTTGAAATTCTTGTTTTGTTAACATAAATATTAATTTACCAGAAAATCATATAGGCTGCCATAGCTCCCATAATCAAATCTTCGGTTAGACTTACTTTTGTTAAAGGCAGTTTGATATATGTGCCCAAACAAGCACATTTGATTTTACTGCCGCGTAGTAATTCTTTTCCTACCCCAATTGAACCAATAATCATCAAAGGCAATGTAATATAGTCTGCCCAACTTTGGCCAAACAAATATACTAAACCCAATCCTAGCTCAAGAAAAGGATAAACCTTGGCGTACAACATTGAACGCTTAGCAATTACGTCGTAGCCAATGAAAGACATCACAAAACCTGGTAAGTCTAAGAATTTAAAACCAGCGAACACTACAAAAAAAGTTCCCATAAAGAATCGCATCCAATCTCGGAAGGTATCTCCCAGGAAGCTATGCAACAACAAGGAAATAATCACTATCGAAGCAATTACTCCGGCAAATTTTAAATACTCTATCGGAGCACCTTCGCCTTCATGGTGTTCCATGTTGTGTTTTGAATGATCCATTTATTGTGTTAGTTGATAAACATCTTGCGGTTTGATCTGCTGTAATTGTTCAACACTGGTCCCAGAACCGCTTAAAATCAAATTAAAGAATACGATGGATAGCACTAAAGACAGAGTTGTTAGTGCGATACAAACATAGGCTACTATCTTTGCATCAGATTCATCTCGAAAAAAGAACCAAACTGCGAATAAATATCCCAAAGGTGGGATGCCAATAGCCACTAAATAAACCCAGCGCTTCGTTCCTGAGCTAACCACGTTCTGTGTTTGTTTCTGAAGAGCATCAAGCATGAGCGAAGCAACATCCACATTCTTGTCTTTGCCCAGTTCTGCGTACTCTTTGACTAAATCATTAATTTTATCTTCTGCCATGTTAGTTTGTTACTTTTTTTACAACCACAGTGTCGGCAAACTTTTCTAAAATCTGCCATTTTGTGACATCATTTAATTCATCAAAAAACTGATCACTGGTTTTACTGGTTAAATGATTATTACCTATAATCATTATACCTGACTGTGTCAAGAGTCTTTCGTAATGAGGTAAAAACTCATAATGAATTTGATAGCCATCAAAGAATATTAAATCGTATTGTGTACTTAGTGTGGGTAAAAATTCTTCGGCAACCACATTGTGAACCGAAATCCCCTTCGAGAGATTGTTGTTGTTAATGAATCCGGTAGCAAGTTTGGCGTGTTCTACATCCTTTTCTATAGTATCAATCTTGGCATCTGGTGAGGCAATGGCCATCACCACTGAAGTAAAACCTATTCCAGTACCGATTTCCAAAATCCGCTTCGGTTGAGATTCCTTTACTAAATTAAATAAACGACTGTAGTCTTCGTAAGGGTAAGCACTGCAATCGTGCTCTATGCGGTGTGCTACCGCTTGTTGATAAAGTTCAGTCAACCTCATATAATAACTTTACTATGGAAGAATCAATCAAACAAATTACTTTTGATGAGGTCATGCTGTTATGGCTAGAGGCGGAAATTAACCAGATTGAGGGCAGAGATATTTTACCAGTTGCTAAGCAAAAAGGTTTTAGTTCAATTACTGAATGGCGGCTGGCCACTGCCCTACGCCTTAATTTAGATAAGAAAGATTGGATCTTACAGACTCTCGATAATCCGATTACTACACTTGAGAGAATAATTATTGGGCCATACCAAGGTTGGTCCAAATTCTTTAACAATCAATTAAACACAAGTTTTGTACAAGCCCTAGGAATTCCCGAGTTCTTTGAATGGTGTCAAACTCACGACCGGATAATACCGATATCTCAAAACTTCCCGCAGGAAACTACCATTATCCTTTTCAAGGATTCTAAAAACCGATTAATACACATTGAAGGCGGCCATAGAGTTTGTGCAGCTGTTTATGCTAAAAAAATTGGAAAGCCAATTGATTTTAAGAATCGCGCAGTCAGAATCGCAGTCGCGCCGATTTCAGGCGAAGAAATAGAAGTTTTAAAAAAGTTCCTCATAGAAGGAACTTTCAAAAAAACTTTTAACTCTTAGGTAACACTAACAGGCTTGGATGACCGCGATGGTCTCCGGTTAGATTGTCTACGGAGAATAAAATTTCCTTGCTTGGTCAGTTGTAAAATTTTCTGGAGATGTGCGATCTTATCTTTCATGTAGGATTTGAGTAAACTAGTTTTGGGATTAGCAGGAATCAACTTGAGTTCTTCTGAAAAGTCTTCAATTTCTTTATCATACGGATCAAAAGCTTTTTTCCCGCTGACTACGGATAATACCGAGGAAACAACCAGATCTTCCAAGGCATTAAGCTTTTCATTAATGGCTGAGAATTCGGACAAAATTAAATTATCTGGCTTAGTTTCCAGGTGATATTCTCTTAATTCAGCTAAAACTGTCTCTTTATATCGTCCACTCATAACTTAAGTATACCTGAATTCCGCTTTTTATGTTGGTGAATATTCCAAAGATTTATTTCTAATACTTTTTATTAAAAACGGCCGATTGACTTATTCAGTAATTGATGCAATAATTAAGTATTGACCCAACATCCAACAAGGTCACTTACTGCTTAATGTCTGCTTGCCGATTGGATTAAGGTGATCAGCGGAAGGAAATATTATGACGGATCACACAACCCCCCAAGCGCCAAATACTGATAGCGCTCCAAAAACTGATGAAACAGTTAAGACCCCCGAGCAAAAGCCCGAGGAAGCTAAATAAACATTAAAACCCCGCAACAGCGGGGTTTTAAATTTCTAAATTTTGCGGCTGTCGTATGCCCAATGAAGCAGAGCTTGTCTTTGTCGAGGCCGGCATTGGTAATCACGAGGGTGACAAGCTTTTTTTAATTGCGCAATGTGTCTGCGAATCGCTTTCCAGCGTTTTATTTGGCGTTGATCTTCTTCTGGCATCCGTCGCCCATAATAATACCGGCAGTACCATTGAAACCACCCGCGAGGATCTTCATCGTGTAGCCAACCTTTTTTCTTCCAGACTGATAGCGGTTGACTCGCATTAACTTTAAAAAGGTTAATTTCTGAATCATGGAATTCGGAATTCAGTTTGGCCTTTACAAACCAATCTTTAGGAAATTCCTTCTTGCAATCTGTCATGTACTTCCCGCCAAACACACCCAGCGCCAGCATTTGCTTAGGTGTTAGTTCTGGTTTAAATTCCGGGTCAAACTTTTTACCAACTGGTGCGACTAGTTCATAGCTATAACCAGTTTGCATTTTATCGTTTACACGAATAATTTTTTTCTTAGGCATATTAAACTTGAGTCAAAGTGCGAGAAAGCTATTTAACTTTAGAGCGCTTACTGATAGCCCATTTAACTGATGGGCTGATAGGTTTATCTTTGCGATGAGTACATCCTAACCAGCAACAAGGACGGCGCTTCCCTTGTTTTAATTCATTAATCATTCTTTTTAAGTGGCCCTTCCTGGTTTCTTCTTTCTTTACAAAAGTAACCCAACAAATCCATTCGTTCCGAGCCAGCGGTGTGAGGTCTTCCCAAGCAATGACTGATTTTGGATTAGAAGAAAGTGCTTTTTGTAAGTCGATTGGTAGTTTGTGCGCAGTGCCCCCAGAAATTTTCTTAATCATGATTATATTTAACAACTCTTTTATAGGTTAAGCATAACAAAAAACCGCCTTCTCGGCGATTTCTTGTGGCAGGGGCGGTAGGAATCGAACCCACGCAAATGGTTTTGGAGACCACTGTACTACCATTATACGACGCCCCCTCGCCCATATTGTATCAAACCCCGCGAAGAGCGCGGGGTAAGTTACTTGGTTTCTTTGTGCGCAGTTTGCTTCCGACAGTGCTTGCAATACTTTTTAATTTCAAGACGAGCTTGAGTGTTCTTCTTGTTCTTAGTGGTATTGTAATTGATGTTTCGACACTCTGTACACTCTAACTGAATGCGGTGATCTTGAGACATAATAAATTCCTTAATGGAGCCGGCTGTCGGATTCGAACCGACGACCTACGGTTTACAAAACCGTTGCTCTAACCAGCTGAGCTAAGCCGGCACTACTTCGCCATACCTTCGGTTGGCTACGAAGTGCAGGCCGAATTACAGCCAAATTTAACTTTCAAAGTTTAACACAAACCCTTGCAAAAGTCCAGTCTACACGGTAAAATGACCTATATCTTAAAAAAATATCAAGAAAAATATCAAGGAAGATTTATAGACGAATGCTCTTTTACCTGTCTCTAAACAGGGCGAGGAGCGCACTATCGAAAGGACGCCCACCACAGGCGTCTTTTAAATTTAGAGTTGACCAGCGCAATATGTATTGTTAAGGTAGCTCTAGTAGACTCAAAACTTACACAAATCAGGAGGAAATTATGGAAGGGTATCCAAAAGAAAGTTTAGGTGTATCAGTTAAGAAATTTTTAGGGCTGGCAACCATCCGGCGATCCACTGACAAAGAACGTAAAGACGCCGAGCTCCACAATGAGAATGCTGCGCCAGGCGATTCGCTTCTCTCTATTCCTTTTGTCGGGATAGAATACTCTTGCTCTGAATGCAACAAAACAGCTTTTGCGGAGTTGTACGACCCTTGGTCATACAACACTCACGCGCATTGTACTCATTGCAATGCAAGAGCAGACTTCATGCCTAACGGTATCAACTACGGCCTAAGCATAGCTCTATTATTCATCCTCGCAGAAGCTGCCGGGAAAAGACACACAAACTGGTTTCGGATCAAATTTGCGATGCTGAGTTACACTTTGTTTGGGATACCGGCAGATCTAATCCCCGCAGACCGCGAGGGAAAAACACTCCACGATGTTGAGACAGAATATTTCTTTCTTCTCTCGCACTTAATTATGTCGAGCTAACGACATCAGCACTCCACTAGGAGTGCTTTTTCTTATCCACTACACCAAAGAAAAAACATCGACAAGCGATGTTCTTTCTTTGGTGGGCCGAAGAGGATTCGAACCTCTGAAGGCAAAAGCCAGCTGATTTACAGTCAGCCCCCGTTGACCGCTTGGGTATCGACCCTATTATTTGGTGGCAGATGCGGCAAGCCGCCTGCTCCACGTTCGCGCTGGCAAGGCCAGTCGCGCACTTGCTGAAGAATGTAAATTCTTCTGGAGCCGTTGTGCGGGATTGAACCGCAGACCTTCTCCTTACCATGGAGATGCTC
>CAZBOT010000011.1:0-44336 GCA_964493575.1 uncultured Candidatus Saccharibacteria bacterium
CGCAGATGCTTACGGCCGGCTTCATGTATGCCGATTTCCGCGAGAAGACCAACGAGGCTCCGAGTGCCGTCACGGCGACCGGTTACGTCGTCGCCGACGAGACCTTGTATTTCGCCAACATGCTGATCTTCGCATCGGGTTTCACGAATGCGGCGAACAACGGTCTGAAGCTCGTTACCGGCGTCAACGCCGGCACATCTGAAGTCGAAGTCGCCGGTCTTGTCGCCGAAGGTGCTCCTCCGGCCACCGCCAAGATCGTATTGGTCGGTATCCAGGGTGCGGCAGGCAATCTCGACATCGATGCTTCGGGAACGCTTCCCGCTCTCACGTCGGCAGTCATTGATATGTCGTCGCTTGGTCTCATCCCCGGCGAGATGATCTTCATCGGTGGCGACGGTGCCGGTCTCAGGTTTACCACTGCGGCGAACAACGGCATCAAGCGCATTCGTTCGATCGCGCCTGGCGAAATCGAGTTCGACAAGTCCGATGCAACGATGGTCACGGAAGCTTCGGCGGCTGAGACCGTGCAGATTTTCTTCGGCAAGGTCCTGAAGAACGAGCTCGCCGACCTCATTGTTCGTCAGTCGTTCCAACTCGAACGCTCGATGGGAGCACCTGATACGGCTCAGCCTGCTCAGGTTCAGGCGGAATACGTGCTCGGTGCCTTCCCCAACGAGATGGAGATGGTTATCGAGTCTGCGGACAAGATCAACTGCAACTATTCGTTCGTCGCCATCACGAACGACCATCAGACGTCGACGGAAGGTCTCAAGGCAGGTAACCGTCTGAGCGTCGCCGAGTCGGATGCCTACAACACGTCGACCGATTTCCAGCGTATCAAGATGGCGGTCGTGTCGAGTGTGGACGCGGCTCCGACCCCTCTGTTCGCATTCATCACCGAGCTCACGCTCAACATCAACAACAACGTATCGCTCAACAAGGCTGTCGGATACCTCGGCGGCTTCGATGCGACGATCGGTCTGTTCGAAGTCTCGGCGGAAGTCACGGCATACTTCACGACCGTTGAGTCGCAGCAGTCCATCAAGAACAACGAAGATGTTACCCTGGACGCCTTCGTCGTGAAAGACAACAGGGGCTTCGCGTTCGACCTTCCGCTGATCGCACTCGGCGGCGGAATGCCGGAAGTCGAAATCGATGAGCCGATCATGATCCCTCTCGAGGCCGACGCAGCAACGGCGGTGAAGTTGGGCAGCACGTTCGATCACACCCTCATGTGGGTGTTCTTCGACTATCTGCCCGATTACGCCTCCGCGTAACGGAAACCACCCAGCTTATTCAGGAGAAAGCAATGGGTCTCTATGACAAGATGAAGACCAGCCCCAAGCTCGAAAGCGAGGGTATCTGGCTCCAGATCGACGACACGCGCATCAGGCTTGCGCGTGCCGGCGGCAAGAACACCAAGTTCGTTGTGGCGGCTGAAAAGATCGCCCGCGAACACAAGAGGTCGCTTGACCTCATGAACGAGGAACAGGGCAGGCGTCTCTTTGCGAAGCTGTTTGCAGAGATTATCGTGCTCGACTGGCTCACCGAAAATCCCGAAGGCGAGCTCGATGAAGTCGGTCAGATGTTCCCCGAGAACCCGGACCCGCTGGAAAAGAGATGGACGCGAGGCATCTCTGGTCCCGATGGCAAGTTGCTCGAGTTCAACGTCGAGAATGTCCTCAAGACGTTCGACGACCTGCCGGACCTTCTGCGCATCATCAAGGAGACTGCCGAGGACGCTTCGCTGTTCCGCCAGTCGCTCCTGAAAGGAATTGAGGGAAACTGATAGCAGTCCTGGGTTACGAGCTCACTCAAGGTCCGACTGAGCAAGCGATCCTTCGGCAATGCATTCGCGAAGGCAAACCTTATCCGAAAGCCATCGCGAATGCACCTGACGTAGAGCCTGAGTCTGAACTATACTACTTCGCGTATATAGACTTAGGCAGCTGCAGGAACTACGAAGGTGGAGAGATACCCTGGACTGCAATCAAGGAATACGCTGATGAGTATGATCTTGACGAGGACCAACGAGTAATCATGTATGATGTCATTCGAGTTGTAGATATGTGGTTCCTCAAGACGGTGCAAGAAAGAGCGGATAAGAGCAGTGGCCGGGATAAACCAGAGCGGAAACATGGAAGCCGCGGCAAGAAGGTTCTTCCGCTTGGCAAAGGGCGTTGAGACAGCTACCTTCACGATCCAGAAGGAGCAGTCCCTCGACGCTCTATACTTTCTTGCGAAGAATACCCCTGTTGACGTTGCCACAGCTCGGTCGAACTGGAGAGTGAGTGTGGGTCGTCCTCTCACAGGACGTATCCGCGCTCATTTCCCGTATCCTTCTCGTCATCGGCCACCTTATGGTGGAGGTGGTTCTAAGGGAGAGTCGGCGAACGTCAATGCTGTTGTCGCCGCGGGTAAGACCAGGCTTTCCACGTTCAAGGGAGGTTCGATCTACATCTCCAACAACGTTCCATATATTGGTCCGCTAGATCGCGGACATTCGAAGCAGACCTCAGCAGGTTTCGTGTCCCGTGCGATCATGAATGCTGTACGCCGAACAACGCCTAAGATCAAGCCGATCTTCGCCAAGGAGTTCAGCAAGTAATGGTAAGCCAGGTCATCAATGTTATCGTCAACTCGAAAGGCGCCGTTACGGTCGCTCGAGAGCTTGACAAGATCGGAAACAGCGCCCGTCAGACGACCACGTATCTGAATGGTCTCCGGGCGATCATGGCCGCAGCCCTGACGTTCTCCGGCGCGAACCAGATCATCGAGGTCGTAGATAACTTTACCGTTCTCCAGAACCGTCTCCGTCAGGTGTCGGACGAGACGGCGACGGTTGGTGAGAGTTGGAAGCGCCTCATGGGCATCGCCAACGACTCCTATTCGACGATCGACAACACGGTCAACCTGTACTTCCGTGTCGTTCAGGCTTATAAAGCTTGGGGAGAAAGCGCAGAGTCAGCTTACGAGTTCACTGACCTGTTTCAGAAGGCAGCTGTTCTATCGGGTTCGTCTATGCAGACGACCTCCCAGGCAGTCTACCAGTTCTCGCAGGCCCTTAATAAAGGTAAGCTTGACGGTGACGAATTCAGGTCCGTTCTCGAAGGCTTGCCGTACGTTGCCACGCTGATCCAGAAAGAACTCGGAGTTACTCGAGCTGAACTTTACGAGATGTCCAAGGACGGCCAGATCAGTGTTGATCGCATTAAGGCTGCTTTTGAGAACGCGGCGGACACGATCCGGAACGACTGGGGTAACATCACGCCTACGATCGGTATGGCTCTGATAGTTCTAAAGAACAACTGGACAGATTTCCTCGGAGAGATACAGACTTCGACAGGAATATTCAGTGCGTTCGCCCAACTTATACTGTTGATCGCCAACAACTTCAAGATACTTGCCATCGCATTGTCGCCTGTTGTTGTATCGCTCGGTTTCCTTGCCGGTCGACTCGGTATCGGTCTCGTCGTCCTCGGTCTCAAGGACATGTTTGCCGCACTACGGGTGGGTATACCCCTCATCTGGTCTTTCAACGTGGCGTTGCTGGCAAACCCTATCGGGCTCGTAGTTACGGCCGTAACTGCCCTCGTGGCCGGCATCATCTATTTCAGGAACGAGATCGGTCTGACCAACGAGAACCTTCTGATCTTTTGGAACACACTTGTTTCGGCGTTCACCGCGTTCCTCGACTTCCTCGAACCAGTAACAACGGGTATTGCATCCGTCGTCGGGTGGTTTATGGAGTGGAGCATCGTCTTCGTCGCCATCAGCAAGCTTGCCGACATCACTAGAGCGGACATCGTCAAGATGTTCAACCAGGTCAGTGGAGCTGTTGGAAGCTTCGTGGCATACATGAAGAAGACACTCGGACCACTGTTCGAGGACTTGATCGCCACCGCCAGGAACTATGGCTCCGTCATCATGGAGATCGTATCAATCTTCGCCGACCTACTGGCCCCTGTGGTCGAAGCTGCTCTCAAGGCGATAATGACTGCGTGGGAGTTTATTGAGCCGGCGTTCATGAAGTTCAAGAAGCTTCTGTCGGACATTTATGACGGCTGGAAGATCATCGCGACCTACATCACGACGAACTTTATACCGGTCGTGAAGGATGCGTTCGAAGGCTGGATCTTGATCCTGCAGACGGTCTTCAGATGGATCAACAACATCATCGACGCGATCAGGTCCGCGATCGCTCTGCTCAAGCAGATGGCTGGTCTCGGCGGAGGGGGCGGAGTTCCCGGTGGAGCCCACAACGGCGCCCAGTTCAAGGCTGGAGAAGGTTTCGCCACAGGTGGAGCTTTCAAGGTCGGAGGAACGGGAGCTGGACGAGACACCACACCAGTAGCGTTCCGAGCCGAACGCGGCGAGCGAGTGACGGTCGAGACCAAGAAACAGCAGCGGGCGAACGACAATAAGCCGGTGTCTTCGAACGTGAACGTGCCTGTCAGCATCGTGAACGTCTTCGACCCGTCGATGATACCCACTGCTGTGGAACACACCGCTTCCGGACAACGCTCGGTCGTGAACACTATCGCGGCGAACCGTGACGAAATCCTCGGGATACTGGGAGTTGCCTGATGGCTATTCTATGGGCAGACGGCTTCGACCACTACGGAACGTCACCGAACGGTGGACGGACGAAGATGCTCGCGGGCGCGTGGGCGGCGATCTCATACAACACGACTGGTTCCGACATCAGCGTGTCGAGTGCTCAGCCGAGAACCGGAACTTACGCTCTCCGCATCAACCACGGCGCCAACGCAGTGTCTCAGGCTCGTCGAGTCGTAGGTTCGGCGAGAACAGTCGTCGGATGCGGTTTTGGAGCGAGGCTGAATTCACTCCCTATAGCGAACGACCAACATGGTTTCGAGATACGTAATGCGTCGAACGAACCCATCGTCCGGGTCGTATACCAGTCGGACGGTTCGCTCGGTGTCAAGATCACCAATGCTCTGACGTCGCTCGGAAACACGGACCCTGTGTTAGTCGCCGGAGCATATAACCATATCGAGATCAAGACCACCATCGACGACATCGTCGGGGACGTCACGATCAACGTGAACGGCGCCCAGGTGTTCTTGGCGACAGACCTTAACCTGGGAGTTGCTGGAGCTTCGCAGTATGTGTGGGGCTCACTCGTAGTTGGTGCAGACGACTTGATCACAGACATCGACGACATCGTCACCTGGGACGACGACGGAGCGGTAAACAACGACTTCCTCGGTCAGCAGAGAGTCCACACCATATTCCCGACGGCCGACACGGCGGTAGCTGACTGGGCTGCTGTTGGAGCGGTCGACGATTTCGACTGCGTAGACGAAGTTCCTCCGGACGATGACGCGACCTACCTCGCGGCAACAGTCGTGGCTGAAGTCACGGAGCTCGGCATCGACAGTCTTCCTCCTGAAACGGAGACCATCGCTGGGGTCTACATACCGACTCTGGGGAGGCTCGCAGAGGCTGGTCTCGGAAACGTCAGGACGTCGATGG
Organism: uncultured Candidatus Saccharibacteria bacterium; assembly: GCA_964493575.1. GTDB lineage: Bacteria > Patescibacteriota > Doudnabacteria > UBA920 > UBA920 > UBA920. The sequence goes on from CAZBOT010000011.1 coordinate 5,500, forward strand.
TGTCGGGTGTCGCTGCAAGTGACGGTCCGAGTCAAGCTTTTTCTGCGTCATACGCCTATTATGGTGTCGCCCATCAAGTCGACCCAAACACGGGAGTAGCCTGGACCAAAGTGGGACTTGAAGCGGCTCTTGTCCGCATAACCAAGACGGTGTAGCGTGGCGATCACTTTCAACTACGTCGGGGCACAAGGCAGCAGCGCTTCCTTGACGGTCCATACCTTCTCAGCCTTCGCTTGGGCGAACCCGGCTGCCACTCGACGTATCGTTGCCGGCATAATCAGTGGCACAGGTAATGCCGCACCAACCGGTGTGACCATCGGCGGCGTGGCCGCCACGTCGATCTCGAGCGGCGGCCGAGCGTCCGGTAGCGGCAGTCATCAGTCGTCATTCTGGATTGCAGACGTTCCCACAGGTGCAGTGGGTGACGTCGTGGTCACCTTTGCCGCTGCCAAAGCCCGTATGTTCTGTGCTGTCTGGGAAGTCTTCGACATTCTCAGCAACACTCCGATCGACACTCTATATGCGGACGCTACCAACACGGGAGCTATTGACGTCCCGACAGGTGGCCTGCTGCTCGCTATCGCAGGATACAACCCGAGCACCACATGGACCGGACGCGGTGGCGACTACCTCAGTGTGTCCGCGGCTGAAGCAGGCCGCTCCATCACTCTGAACAACTCCGGTGGAACGAATCTGACAGCCCGCGCGGCTGTCGGTCCCGTGTCGACCACGGGTAACCCGAACCATATCAATGCGGTGACTTTCGAGTCGGCCGCCGTCGACGGTATCACGTCCGTCACGCCGAATGAAGGACCCGACGTCGGCGGAACTCCTGTCACGATCACAGGCGCGGGTTTTCTCACCGCGACAGGAGTAACTTTCGGTGGTGTTGCCGCGACCAACGTCGTCGTAGTCAACGACGAGGAGATCACTTGCGACACTCCTGCTGGAACAGGAATAGTCGATGTCGTGGTCCAACGCCCATCGACGAACCTGACACTGGCCGCTGGTTTTGAGTATATACCTGTGCTCGAGGCCCGGGTCTCCCAACTCCCGCTTCTCGTGATCAACCTGCCGGTTCAAGGGACACAGGTAACTCAGCTCCCACTCCTGGTCGTCCTCGAGAATAAAGCGGCTCCGCTGCCGCTCCCTATTTTGCCGGATCAACCTGTCGTTGAAACTTGGCAGTATCTCACGGTCCTTAGTCGAGCCGAAGGAAGTCGCGAGCAGAGGTCTTCTCTTAGGTCTTCGCCACGCATCATCATGAGTTTCCCCGCGTTGATCCTTGACGACAATGACAGGATAGAAATCTACAAGATGGTGAAGGCGTATACCGGGAGAAGTTTCAACTACCCGATATATCCTTACGCGACGAAACTCACGGCGGCAGCTTCCGCCGGAGCGACCAAACTGTTCTTCGATCCCGCGAAAACTGACGTTCGCGACGGTGAGGTTATCGCGGTTCTTCACCCTCAGACCGCGGTTCCTACTTTCTACACGGTGACCACCGTCGACTTGGACGGAGCTAACCTGTCGACCCCGCTCGAGTCAGACCTGACGTCCTATTACTACGTGTGCCCCGCACCGTTGTTCAGGTTCCGTAAGTCCGTGGAACTGAGCATGATGTCGATCGCAGGCGACTACGTCATAGAGCTTGAGTCGATCGACCTGAGACCTGTCCTGCGTCCTGACCAGTCAGAAGTCCTGACGACCTACGACGGACACAACATTCTCGACAAGGTGCAGCTCGCGAATAACCCAGTCGACGAGAAGTTCGAGGACGACGTCGTCTGGCTCGACAACTATATATCGGCACCAGAACCTGTGTCCAAGTGGCCGATACCGTTTATCTCGGGCAAGAGAGAGTTCCTCGTGCACAGACACAGCGGGGACGTCGACTACTGGAGAGCTTTCGCCAATGCAACGGTGGGTCGCCAGAAGACCTTCTTGATGCCGACTCTCAGGTCGGACATTCCGCTCATCAGTCAGCCCGCTCTTGGTACGACTGTGTTGGAAACGGACCTGGTCCAGTTCGTGAACTACTGGCAGTCTCCAGCTTACCGATACATACGTATATCGAGTGATGCGGGCGTAATCTACAGGAAGATCGTCGACGTGAGACCAGTCCATGATGTCGTCACTGGTGAGATGATGTCGCTCGACATAGAACTGAACTCGTCGATTGGTGCAGGCGCGGGAGCTAACGAGAACATGGTGGTTTCCTACGCCAATCTTTGTAGACTTGATAGTGACGAAGTTCAGTTTACTCACGAGTCATTTGATAGTATAATAGCCCTAAATGTCCGCACGGTAGAAGCATGACGTATGACACAAGAGATAGGTCAGTCGCTGATAGCGAACCTATCGAATGCTTCAAGTTCGAGGCTCCTCATAAGACGTGGTATCTCACGTCTTATAATGAACCCGTCACCGTGGACGGAGACTTATACGAGCCCACGAGCGGCTTGACGCATACGGCTTTTGAAGTGTCGAGCGTGCTGGATAGCTTGACGACGGTTGATTTTAAGCTCCCGTCATCTCACGAACTCGCCCGTCACTTCTGCTTCGGACTGTCGCCGCGTTTCTTGCTCATCACGGTCAAGACTGCCCACAAGGATGATCTTGCGAACTTCAAAGTCGAGTTCACTGGACGTATCCTTGGGACGGGTGCTGAAGGCGAGTATGGCGTCATCAAGACGGGTTCGATCACCCAGACGGAGCTCGATGACTATCTTTCGTCTGTGTTCTACCAAAAGACCTGTAACCATGTATTGTTCGACGAGCGCTGCAAGGTCGTTCGAGCTACTTTCACCCAGACGGCCGTCGTCGTGAAGATACAGGGCCAGATCATCACTGTCGACGACATGGTGTTTGCAGCAGACGAGCTCATTCTTGGCGAGATGACCAACACCAGGACAGGTGAAAAGGTCGGTATCGTGTCCAACGCAGCGAACGTGATCGGTGTGGGCTTCCGCTTCTTCGACCTAATCGTTGGCGACACCGTGGAACTCACCCAAGGTTGCAACCACCTGAGACTTGGTCACTGTAAGACCAGGTTCAACAACGTGGACAACTACGGTGGCTTCGACTTTACTCCTGAAGTAAATCCGTTCGAGGAACTCGACTTTACGGCCCGAACTGTAGTCACCATCAAGACCAAGAAGACTTATGAAAAGATTTGGAAGCCTCCTACGGCTTGGGGTGGTGGCTGATGACTAAGAGTCAGGTTCCCGTTCCGTGGGGTCGTAAACCGAAGCCACCACCTTCGTCCACGACAACCAGCCAGGAGTTCATCACCACAGGACGTGGAGCCGGCAGCATACCGGGTTCCACCCTGGGCATGCCCGTTCCTGCGGTTCTAGGACGTAAGAGAGTTCCGAACCCCAACACAATATGGACCGGCAATCTACGCCCGATACTGAAGACGACCTACGAGACCGTCATTGAGACCGAGACCAAGGAGGTTAACGGTTATCTCGAGACTATCACGGTCGAAAAGACAACGGTCACGACCACGATTGAAGGATACCTGTGCGACATCCACATGGGCATCTGCCTAGGACCGGACGTCCAACTCCATGCGGTATACGTCGACAACCAGCGCATCTGGTCGGGTCTCATCGGACCGCTCAGGACATCCGTGAATATTGGTGAGAACAAGACCTTCCTCACCGGGGTCACGATGGTCTTCAGCGGGGGAGCTTTCGACCAGGTTCCAGAACCGGACATCAATCAGGCTGATTATCCGGGATATGTCGGCATCGCGTACGCCTTGCTCAAGAACGTCCGAGTCGACCTCCCGATGGGAAATATCTCATTCGAGGTCTCTCGTGTTCCTAACCCGCTCGGTCTCGCCGATGCGGTAAACAAGGATGGCCAGGACCTAAACATCGCCAGTGCGATGGTCGAAGTCATGACCAACGAATGGGGCTACGGAAGCCTTACCACAAGTGACATCGACGTGGCTAACTTCACGGCTGGAGCAACCACTCTTGCTGGTGAGAACAATTTCTGCTCAGTCAAGCTCGACAATAATAGTGGTATTGCAAGTGTCTTGTCTTCGATGCTGAGACAAGCAGGCGGACTCATCTACCAGGACCCAGAGACCGGCAAGCTTAAACTTGTTCTTGAGAGACCGAACCAAATTAACTATGCGTCATCGCTCGCACTCGGCCGGCGCAACATCATAGATTTCCGGAACTTCGACAAGACCACTTGGGATGACGCTGTGGATACTCTCCGCGGACTGTTTACCGAGAGGGACGCGGACTATAATGAAGTTCCGATCTATATGCCGAATGTGGCGAAACTGTCTCAGAACGGGCGCAAGAGAACCACGGGGAGTGTATACTACCCGTTTGTGACTAACCGTGAGTTACTTGCGGACTTGCTCGCGAGAGATATGGCTTATGTGGCTGGACCGGTGTTCTCGTTCCAGGTCACTACGAACCGTGACGCGGCGACTCGCACACCTGGCAGTGTCGTCACGGTGACCAAACCCGAGTATGAGCTTTACAATACTCCATGTATAGTCACGAAAGTCCGTAAGCAAGACCGAATGAACAATACAGTTGTATTGAACGTTCGCCAGGCGAAACTCCCGGACACGGCGAGCTATGGCGTCGGTGGAGACCCTTACGATCCGGGTTTCGACTTGACTCCCAAGACTCCTCTGGGTGTCCGCATCGTGACTTCTCCCTATCTCCTGGCTCGTTGGGGAGCTGGTATCAATGGTGTCTCGATCTCACCTTTGAATTATCCGATAGTTCTTCCTGTCCCTGCAAACAACATGCAGTCGGACTACGATGTCTATATCACGAACCCTCCGAACGCTCCGGACGATGTATTGGTGGGCGAAGGCAAACTCTATCCAACGTACGCGGAACTTACAAACGCGATCAGCAAGTATGATGGCTTCACCACGGGCATTATTGCCAGTGTAGACATCGAGAATGTGGTCAACTCCATAAACCTCGGGAACCAAGGTGAGGCGGGCGTCAGGCAGGGAAGATACGTCGCCTTTATCAATGACGAGATAATCAGCTTCGAAGCGGCCGTAGACAACGGTGGCGCAGCTTGGACTTTGTCGAATGTCCACAGAGGATTGTTCGATACAGTAGCCCAGGACCATGCGGCCGGTTCCATGATACACATTATCGGTGGTAGCGGTAATCAGGTTCTTAATGTCCCGTTCCCATATCCGATCGGCTGGACCCCGATGTTCCTGTTCGTTCCACACACTCTTATCGAGTTTGGAACGAAAGGTATAGGGCTATCTTCGGATGTTTGGCCCCAGAACGGCATGAGGAAATTGTCGCCTCCTCGTCCGCACAACACAAAGATCGACGCCCAACCTCGGTCATCTACAGAGTTGCCTTTACTTCTCGGGACGAGTTGCACAGTCACATGGGCTACTCGGACTCGGCTGAGCGACGGAGTTACTCTGCAACTCGACCCAGCCGAGGAAGGTGAAGTCAAGGGTCTTCCCGCGACGAGTCAGATACACCGCGTCCTTATCCGCGATAGTGCAAACGTCCTGCATGACTGCGGTACGGCAGCTTATGGTCTGGATACTCTTACATTCACCCTTCCCGAAGCTGCAGCTGAGGGTGTTGGATACTTGTACGTCCAGGCTGAAATCACTATGGGAACGGACACTTACGAGTCGCTTTATCAAGACCGTATCCCTGTGTTGCTTATCGGCGACAGCATCATCATAACTGAAGACTCCGGTTCCTTCCTCCTGAGTGAAGACGGAGCATCCTTCATAGCTGGAGAGACATTCTAATGGCCCTCACTCCTCTCAAAATTTCCGCTATGACGGCAGGTGCTGCTCTCGGCGGAACTGAAATCATCCCGATGGTTCAGGCGGCTAATAACCGCTATGCGACACCGGCGACCATTAAGAACTATACGATGGGGTTTGCCCTATCGAAGCTCGGGGACACCGGCACTGGCGTTTATTCGTTCCTCGGAACTTCGCATACTCCACAAGCGGGAATAGGCGGGGAAGTATTGAATGTGTCTAATGAAGGCGCAGTTACGCGCATTCTGTTTGACAATTATTTCAGTGGTACGGGTGGAAACCCCTTCACATTCAGAAAGGCGAGAGGAACAGCAGCAGCGCCAAGCGCCCTTGCAAATCTCGATCAAATGTTTAACATTCAGTCGCGCGGTTATGGTGCAACTGCCTATGGTGTTTCTTCCACGTTTGCGGCTATTGCCACCGAAGCTTGGACAGATGCCGCATGGGGCACAAAATTGGAATTTACTACTACTCCAACAGGTTCCGTGACACCAAATACTCATCTTACTCTTATAGACAACCATGTCCGTCTTGGAAACACCGCCATCATTGATCTTCAAATGGGTGGCGCAAACACCGTTATCGATACTGATAGACTATTCCGCCTTCGTTCGTATACTGTCGCGACACTACCAACACCCGGAACAGCGGGACGCATGGCCTGGGCATCCAACTGTCGGGTGTTCAATGGAGCGGGTGTCCAAGAAGGAGCGGGGGCGGGAACCGGCGGTTTGGTCACAGACAATGGAACGGCCTGGAAGATAGCAGGCACAAACGTAACCGCAGTGGCATAAGGAAAATGGCAATGGAACAATGGATCGAAGAATTTTTGTTTCGTGGACGTCCTGCCTCAGGACCCGGTAGCGAAGTTGAACCAACCTTCAGTGTGACGGTCGGTTTCCGCATGACTCATCCGGTTAGCGGCGAACTCATGCCTCCGTCCTTTCAGCAGGTGACTCCTGAAAAAGCCCAAGCGATGGGGTTGGCGCTCACTGACCTGGTCGCCAATATCAACGCAGCGTCTATACAGGAAACTATCGTCGCTCGTCAGGAGCGCGACAAAGCTCGAGAGGAAAGGGACTCGGCTAAAGGCGATGCTGAAAATGCCGCGAAAGCCGCGACCCAGCTACGGACCCAGAACGAGAGTCTTTTGGCCGAACTTCAGATGAAGATCGATGAACTCGCTCAGGCCAACACCATCCTCGATCAGGCCAGGGCGGAACTCGCACTTTTTAACGGGAAATCCGCGTAATTCATATTATTCCAGGGAAATGACGTTATGATTTATACACTAAATTTCCCTGGAATAAACAGGTGATCACGAGAATGACCTAGAGTATACTCTAGAATTCGACCGTGATATAATGACCAAATGTCCACAGGAGCAGGTAGAATGTCCAAGACCAAGAAGCCCGCCCGTAGCGTCGAAAGTCTCAAGACGCTCTTGGCACAGATCAACGACCTCGCACCGAAGCGGTCCAAGGTCTCTGACGGTTGGATCGGCGACGCCAAGCACGCCTCACGTCATTCCGACCACAACCCTGAACCCGATGGCACCGTCGATGCTCGGGACTTCACGAACGATCCCAATGGTGGAATGGACGCACAGAAGTTGGCTGACGCCATCGTCGCGTCCAAGGACCCACGTCTCAGTTACATCATTTGTAATGGACGTATCGTGTCCGGTCGCAAAGGCCCCAAGCCCTGGGTCTGGCGGAAGTATTCCGGAGCGAACGGCCATTACCACCACATGCATGTATCGGTGCTCGACGAAGGTCAGGACGACAAGACGCCGTGGAAGATCGAGTCAGCTTTCAAGAAGCAGGCGCCCAAGCCCGGCGAAGACCTAACCAAGCAGCAGGTCAACTCCGTCATGCACCTCGGCTCCAAGGGTGAGTTCGTCGAGGAACTTCAGAGAAACCTCAATACGCTCGGATACGGCGATCTGAAGGTGGACGGAGATTTTGGTGCCAGTACCGAGGCTGCCGTCAAAAGGTTCCAGTCGTCGAATGGTCTCGAAGTCGACGGATGGGCGGGACCAAGAACCATCAAAGCTATCGGCCGTAAAATTGCTGAGCGTAAGCTCCAGCCCAAGGTCCAAGAAGCCGAGGCCAAGGTCGCAGCCGCCGAAGTCGTGGTCGACGACGCAGCAAACAAAGGCAAGGTCTCCACGACTGAGTGGCTCGGTGGTATCGTCGGTGCTGGTGGTCTTGCTTCAACGACCAAGCAGATCGTCGACAGCGTGAACGAGACCTCCCAGTCCGTCGGCAGTCTGATCACGACCCTCGGACCGTGGGTATTGCTCGGCGTCGTCGTCGCCGGGGGTGCAGGCTACATCATCTATGACCGTCGTCAGAAGCGTCTTCAGGCTTCTGCTGTCAAGAAGGTGATGTGATGTTCGGGACCTTCAATATGTGGTTAGGGGCGGCTGCAGGAGCCGCCCTGGCTGGGGTTGTCGGTTTAGGTTACAATACCTTCATCGACAACCCGTCCATCATCCGCGAAACCACGGTCAAGGTCGAGGCCGAGGCCGTCGCTCGAACTCTTGCGGCCATCAATGAGGTGAACGACAATGCTGAGAAGGCTCGTGCTATGCGTCGGTTTTGCCGTGACTCTGGCAAGCTGTACGACTTCGAAACCGGGAAGTGCCGCGAAAGATGACATCGCTAGAGGAGCTCGCGCGATTATCGGCACATCACTCATTGGGGCCCGAGGAGCAACCGATCGGGACCAGGACAAGATTGACGATACGGTTGCAGGAGCTTGTTCCGTCGGCACATTCAATAAGACAGAGTGTCGGCGGCATCAAGAAGAAACTGAGTAGACCTGGGCAGAGGGGGCCAAGGAGAATGCGTATGATCATCGTGCACTCGTTCGAGTCGCTTAAGGAGAGTTTCGAGGCCCGTGCTTCCGAATGGTCGCTTACGGGCGTCATGCTCTCCCTCGCGATAGCCTTCCTCTTTAACGAGGGGTTGTTCTATCGCGACGCTCTCGAGGGCATGCGAGACATCATCAACAGCCGCTTCGTCTGGATCACGATAATGTTTTTCGTGGGCCTGACGAGGTTTGCAGTCCTTGTCGTTAATGGAGCATATTGGAGGACACCACACCTCCGTTCACTGACGGCTTTCTTATCTGCAGGAATATGGTTCCTGTTCTTTATGGGCTTCGTGCGTAACGGGTCCCTCATGATGGCTATAATGCCGTGGGTGTTCTTACTGGATGCCTACAACGCCAAGCGTGCGGGACGTGAAGCCGGAAAGTCCGAGTTCCAACAGCGGTATATTAGGAAACGGGAACAGGTTGATGCTCGCATGGCTCTCGGGGCTGAACGTTGAGTTGATTGCGGGCGGCATAGTCGGTCTCAGTATGGTTGGCGTTGTCGCCCGTAACGTAATTATCGGATGGGCTGAAGCCCGTAACAAACTCAAAGAGACCGAAAAGTCTTCGGTTTCTTTGACAACAGCCATGTCTATTAGCTGGGACAAGGATCAGATCGAGCGAGCAATATCTGCTGTAGAGCGTCTCGCCGAGTCCCACGAAGTCCAACTCAAGTATTCCGAAGCCATTGCAAAAGCTCAGGGCATTCTGTCGGATAACTTCCAGCAGACTACCCACATGAAGCTCAATGAGCTATTGGAGAGACTCGACGATATGCCTCAGCCCAACACCCGGGTGACGAGACCTCACCGTCGTTAAATCCAATCTCTTAGCGAAGTTCCAAGTATTTCCGCCATGACATTACGCTTGGCTCGTAGGCTGATGAAGATTTTCTCGTTGACGGTCCCTCGGGCGTAGTAATCGTTGTATAGGACGCTATCAGCCTGTCCAAGACGCATTGTGCGATCTTCTGATTGAAGTCGATACTCGAGGTTGTACCCGTTACTGAGATAGTGATTTTTCTTCCCTCGAGTGAGAGTTCGTCCGTAACCGAGGCTCTGTTGGTTGGCGACAATAAACTGTAGCTGATCACCTCCGTCTTGGAAGCGTCGGACTGTTTCTTCTCGCTCATCGTCCTTGACTCCGCCGTAGTAGCGACCAACTTTCTGGACACCGTAATTCTTACGTAGTTCCTCGAACATGTGTTCAAGCATACCACGATAGTTGCACCAGATGATTTCCTTGTCTGTCGAGTCCTCAAGCTGGGTCATCACGGCTTCGACGCGATTGTTTTTCAGGATGCGGTAGCTGCCATCGTCAAGCTTGAGCTGACCTACGGCGATCTGGTCCATCTTGGAGATAATCTCCATGGCTGACGCAGCTTCGACAATCGTGTCGTCGCCAAATTCGGCGAAAGCCATGTCACGCATCGTGGCATACATTTCTTCCTGCTCGTCGGACAAAGGCACAACGATCTTCTTGTAGATTTTCGGAGGTAGATCGAAGCATTCATGCCGCTCTTTGATCGAGGCGAAGGTCCTGATCTTCTTGTTGAGCTTGTCGAGGTTCTTGGTGCCGACGATCTTCTTAAAGGACTTCTGACCGAAATATTGTATCTCCTCGACGCAATACTCTGACTTGAAGGCGTAGAACGACGTGGTTCCCATGACTCCGTGACCAAGCACCTCTGCCTGACCCCACACATCCAACGGACTATTGGGAGAGAAAGTTCCCGTCATGATGATGCGGTACTTGGCGAACTGCGATACCTTGTAGATTGCCTTGGACCGAGCAGACTTGTGTGACTTGGCGAGCGTCGACTCGTCGAGGACGAACATAAGTCCCTTGCGCCGAGATTTGGCAAATGCTCGGGCAACCTGTCCACCTTCGTGGATCATCGACTCTGCATTGATATTCAAGATACGAAGCTTGTCGGACGGCTTCACAAGGTCGCGGAGTTTCTGCTTCTCCCATTCTTTCAGACCTGACCGATACACCTCACATACGTAAGGTATCGTCTGATATTCAACAGGCACAGAGTCCGGGAATGGGCAATCTTCCCACAGCCCGTCCCAGTTACCGAACTCGTCGAGAACTTTCTTCTTAGCGTGACCGCTCGGCATGTGCTCAGGAAGTTCGGTATACTTCCAGTTCGTATACTCGCCCTTCTTCGCCATGATGATGACGGTGTCGATCTTACCTGTGAGCCACAAGTAGACCATCTTATCGATGACGGTCTTCGACTTTCCGGTCCCAGGATCCCACAGCAAGCCTCGGATGATGTCATCCTTGACCGGCCATTCCTCGATCTGGTGCTTGAGAGGAGGGTATACGAAAGGAAAGTTCTCGAATTCTATCATTGGTTCCTCAGAACGGTATTCCGTTGTCGCTAGGGTCGACAGGTTCAGGTTCTTTGATCTCACACCGGAGCAGATGCTTCAGAAGGTTCTGCAATTCCACCGGCACATCGTCATTGTAAGCCCACTCCGTGATCTGTTCCTTGATGCCAGTATCCTTGGCTACCACAGGAGCCGGAGTATATTTCTTGTAGTAACCGATTGCCGCCGAACTGACATAGCTGCCACGCGATCGCTTCTTGCGGATGACTTCACTGAACTCGGCGCTTGGACTCGTATATGCGTAATCAAAATCCAGCTTGGCTTCGAACTGACTGTCCGGGGCGCTGACAACCGCGTTGATCAGACGAGTGTCCTTGGTCCTCGCGATGAAACCAGCGATGTGCGAATGAGCATAAAACATATACTTGATGGTTCGATCCTCGGTCAGTTCAAGATCGGCCAATATATTGTATGTGTAGATTGACGGCTTGTCGAGGTCGTAGACACGGATACCCCGCCAATAGAGATGCTTGGACGGTTCGTTGAATACCTGCACAGCGTCGTCGCCTACACGCTTCGTCAGAGCTTCGGGCAGAAACACCTGGTCTCGATTACGGTAAGCTTCCTCGTAAGGTTCTCCCGTGACGACGATAATAGTTGTGTTGGTATCGTTCGTATCGAAGGGGTCGTTTACCACGAAAGTTGAACCGTTTTCGTCCCGAGTATTGGACTCGAGTTCCCGGTATGCTTGCCAGGCTTTCCAGAACTTTCCGAACTCGGTCGTGAACGGTAGTTCGGTATAGGTCCACTTCGAGAAGATGCCCTTTCGCTTCTTCATCATGAGTTGCTGGAACTCGACTCCACGGAAGTCCGACGACTTGGTGTAGAACTCGTATTCGACTCCGCCGATAAAAACCTGGACCTTACAGCCCAAGCGAACAAGCGTGGCTACGGCGTATTTCAGACCGGACCCGAACTTGCCGATAGGTGTATCAGTTCTTGGCTTCGCGTGAAGACCCAGGATCGTGAACCCACGGATGTCAAGCAAGCCTGGCGTAACATGAACAATGGACACTATCGTAGCTCCCCTGTAGCTTTGAATTTTTCGAGTTGGACTTGAGCCTCGTAAGACATAGTCCGTTGGCGTGGTCCAGCCTTCATAGCCTGGATCAGGAGCAGAACCTTCTTCTTCTCAGCTTGTGATCGCAGATAGAATGCCATGGCACCGAGCATGAAGCGCTTCTGGTTCCTCAATGCACCACGTAGAGGCATTATTGGTTCTGCCCACGAAACTTTCTCGGTGACGACGATGCGGCACTCCGCCTCTTGTATCGGAGACGGAGGATACTTGGCGTTCACGATGAACAGCTTGTGAACCACACCGTCAACAGGCTCCTTGGCCTTCTTCGGTGTGATGATCTGTAGCATGCCATCCTTGTTTTTGCGTATCACCATCACGCCCTCCGTCGCATGTGGACGACGTTGCCGATGGGCTGAGGCTTCAGCTCATAACCGAGCATCCGATATGCCATCTGGATCGAAACACCCTGCGGGCGACGAACCTTGCCGTTCTGCCAGTTGTTGAGGGTCGAGGCACTCAGCCCCGATACATTCGCCTTAGCGAATGTGGAACGCTTGTCCGCTGCGAGGAGCGGAAGAAGGTCGTCGAGCATGGGATCACGCTCGGGCTTCTGCGGACGGTCCTTGGACCATGTATACTTGCTCATGACGGTTCACCTTTTGACAATGGACAATTGACACTCTGGGTATAATACCCGTATATTTCTGGTCATTTCCCGTAAACTCTGGGTCATTCCAGGGAAATTTAGTGAATATGTCATCACCTCATTTCCCTGGAAATCCCTAGTGCTACGGCTAGAAGGGCATTTCGTCCTTGTCTTCGTCCCTGATGGACGAACCGGACGACCGGTCGGCGTCGACGATCGGAGTTCCGGTGTCGGTCTCCTTCGCCTTGACGACCTGGCCGCTCTTGACGATTTCAGCAAAAGCCTTCGCCGCACGATACTGATCGGCGTTGACCATCTCCTCGAGGCGAGTCAGGTCCACGTTCGACCACACGTTCTCGCCCTTCGACTCCTTCACGGTCATGATCTTGTAAGGATACAACCACCGTGGAGCCCGGTTAGAGGTGCCCGGGATCAGCGTCGCCATGAGGGTCTTGTTCCAGCGCCTCGACTTCTTGAGGAAGGTAGACTTCATGGGGATGATGATCTGGTCCCACTGGCCATCCTTCGGGTTCTTGAAGTAGACGTAGTGGTAGGCGGTCTCGACGATGAGGTTCCCATTCTTAAGGCACGGGATACCCTTCTCGTTGGGCGTCGTCTCTGACAGGATGCCGGACTCGATGTCGTGGTCAGCCACGTAGCCGCCGCCGGAGTCGCGAGGAACCCACTCGACATACTTGCGCTCGTAAGCACAAGGAATGACGATCAGGCCGTCGGTACGTCCGTCGTAGATTTCCATCGAGACGTTGTTGAAGAACATCCCGGCCTTCGCTCCTTCGATATAGGAGTCAGAGTCCGGGTTCACCTGCGGGGAGTTCGTCTGGAGGACGTATAGGTATGGAACCGCGACGTCATCCATCCCCATGCTGTCGACACCTGCACCGCTGTCGCGGAGCAGTTCTTCCATGTCGGTCATACCAGCAGGGAGCTGCGCACTTTGTTTGGCGGTCGCTACTTCCGCCGAGTTTTTCGTAGCCATTTGTGCTTTACTCCAATAAGTCACCTGTTGTGGATTATCGCCCAGGTGGTGACGGTTCCTGGGAGATTACTTGGGCAGCTTCAGTTCAGCCTTACGGCCGACGAAGACGCCGAACATGTCGAGCGGCAAGGGCTTGCCGCCCTCGATCTGCTCCTTGACGAACGCGCGGAGAGTCTGCCAGTGCACGCTCTCTTTGTATTCCGGGTCGATGGCTTTCTCGTTGAAGCCACGGATGAAGTTCATGAACGACTGGGCGATCTCGAACTCGCCCTTGCCGAACTGGACCTTGACGTCGGCCTTGATCATGCCGTCGAAGTCGTGCTCCTTGAGCCAGTCAAAAGCCTCGTCCTTCCGATCCTCCGGGATGGACGCGGCGTAGAACGACTTGACCGTGACCGTTGTCCCGTCGTCGAGGACGAACTTCTGCATGTTCACCTCGTCCATCGCCTCGGGAAGGTCCTGCTCCATGACACGGCGCAAGTTCTCCTTCAGCACGGAGAGTCTGTTCTCAGTCTCGGCAATATCCTTCGTCAGCTTCCGCTGCTTTTCACCGAAGAACTTGATCTTCTCGAGTTTGTCCTCGGGCGCTGGGTCTTCCTTGGCGGCGTCCGCCTGAGCCATGGCCAATACGTCGTTCATCTTGATTTCGCTCCAATGAGGTTACGGATTTCTTCACTGCGGGCACGTTTACCGATGTCCACAGCTTCTCTGAGCATAGCGTCGAGCCGGGGCAAGATCAAGTCAGCCTTATCCCAGGTAACTTGGCAGACACCATCATACCATATCTCGAGTTCGTCCTTGGTCTTGTTCTTACGGACCCAGATGCCTCGAGTATGAGACATAGTTACCTCATCCCTGTCCTTGTCGGTGAGGAAGACGTGTTCGTCCATCGCTCAGTCTCCCGAGTCGATCGATGCGTCGACGCCACACTTGCGACAGCGCTTGGGATGCCAGCCGCGAGAATGGTTTGCACCCGACTCGTCCCATTCATGCTCACACATCTTGAACCTGTAGGCCTTGCCGTTGCACAGGACGACACCATCACCGCTAAACACGCCGGCCATACCGACATGATGTGTGAAGATTTTCGGATACCAGCCCATCTCATGGGTCTGGCGACCTAGTGGTGGGTCGAACTCCCGGAGCCGCATCTGGTAGGCATTATTCTCGTAGTATCGACTGGTGCTGATCAACTTGAGAGCCTCAGCCGGGTCTTCGATGAGAACGGAGTTGGGCAGCGCGATTTCGCCCTTGCTGTTGATTGCCGCCTCAAGGATGTCCCTGAATTGGCTCGACTTGACATTGGACATGTGAAGTTCTCCTTTACGATTTACAAGACTATTATATCACGAGAATATCAACTTGGACACTGGCTAATTTATGCCGTAAGAATGTCCTTGATCGACCGCCACGACCTGTAGGGTGGCTCCATGTTGAATACCCGCGGGAGCTCAGTCTG
Organism: uncultured Candidatus Saccharibacteria bacterium; assembly: GCA_964493575.1. Taxonomy (GTDB): domain Bacteria; phylum Patescibacteriota; class Doudnabacteria; order UBA920; family UBA920; genus UBA920. Next base: position 20,708 of record CAZBOT010000011.1, read on the forward strand.
GTCGACGCAGGTCCACTTCTCATACGAGAACATCCTTGCCGCCAATATGACACCTGCGGGATAGAGGTGTATCGCCTCCTTCTTGTCCATGACCATGACGAAGATGCGTGCACCTTGCTTGTGGTGCTTGCGCAACCACTGAGGCTGGAACTTCTCGAAGTAGATGATGTCGCCCTTCGCGACCTTGGTCTCGACCCACCCAGTGCGTCCACCTATGTTGTAGAACACGTCTGCCATACCTGAGCCGACCGAATTCTCGACACGGTCATACTCACCCCAAGCGGCGAGCTGAGGGCGGAGCTTCGCGAACAGTGCAGTCTCTTTCATTCCACGTAGTCCTTAGTCTCGCCCCAGCTCCTACCGACCTCTGGGTCAGCCACGTGTGGTATCTCGAATTCGATAGCGTGCTCCATGATCTCCTTGATCCTCATAGCATCCTGGTCGTGCCATATCGTCTGGCCGAGTTCGTCGTAGACCTGTATCTGCGGCGTGAGACCCTCGCGGTCGAGGAGCACAATAGCAGTCTTGGTCTGGTCTGCTGCAGAACCTTGGCAGATCGCATTGAGAGCCTTGTGGGCGTCCGACCGCTCTACGTCGTTTCCCCACATCTCCACAGCTGCTTCGTAGCTGTCGACAGGTATGGCTCCCTTCTTACGCTCCCAGGACCTGGGCTCCCAGAGCTTGAACCTGCGCTTCCGGCCCAATATAGTCCGTATGAAGCCTTGAGCCTGCACAATTTCCATACAGCGCTCCTCAAGCTTCTTGACGTATGGCACACCTTCGTGGTAGACCTTCAGGAGTTTCTTCGCTTCGTCCAGGTCGAGACCGAGCTTGTTCGCGAGTTTATAGAAGCCCATGCCATACGCCGACCCGAGGTTGATGTCCTTGGCTGGACGTCGCTCGATGACCTTGCCAGTCCTGTCACGGATCAAGTCTGCAGTCATCTGGTGATAGTCAGTGTTCGGGTCGTCGAGATACCTCTGGCGAGCCTCAGCAGCTCCTCGGTATCCCTTGATGAAGGCGAAGTGCAGCAGGATGCGTGGCTCCTGCGAGGAGTAGTCATTCTTGCAATACTTACCACCTTCGTCGGCGACGAACACCGACCTGATCTTCTTACCCCACTTAGGGTCCCGAACAGGTATATTGGTGAGACAGGGCTTGCTCGAGGCTATTCGACCGGTGCGGGTCCCGTTCTCGTCGTCTGCTTCACCTTCTTCGTTGGTCGACCTGAGCTGGTGCCATTGAGGGTGGAGCCTGCCGTTAATGTGTCCGTTCAAGATCAAGCCTTCGACGAAGTCTCGCCTGATCTTCGACATGATGCGGATGTCGCGTAACCAGCCGAATGCGGCGTGCTGGTCACCCATCTTCTTGAACCACTCGTTCGTGAACGACGGTTGTCCTTGCGGGTGCTGTTTCGACGGTTGTGTATACTGGATGTAGAAGCCGAGACCCATCTGGTTGAGGAACACCGCGAGACTCTTGGAGCTCCACGGGTCTACCTTGAAGCCAGTCTGCTCCCATACGCGGCTGATGAGGACGTCCTCCTCAGCCTTCATGTCGAGCGAGAGTTTCTCGGCAGCTTCCAGGTCGACTCTGATACCTCGAGCTCGCATCTTCCACAGGACAGGCAGCAGGTCGGACTCGAGCTGCCACACGTCCATCAGCTTCTCTTTCTCGAGCTGAGCGAGCTGGAGCTGGATAATCTCTAGCGGGTTGTATGCGTCGTCCTCGCCATACTCTCCAACATACTTGGAGTGCATCCGCCACATGTCTTTCTTGGGGTCCAGACTGAGCTCCGCCGCGGCCTTGCGCAGCATCGTCTCGTTCTTTCCCTTGTTCAGGTAGGACCAGGACAACGCCTCGAGGGAGTTACCTCCCTTGCGATCTTCGTCGAGCAGAGGTTCTGCTACCTGAATGTCGGCGAGTGGGCCTCGGACCTCGATGCCGAGCGAAGTCAACGCCTCGAGCTCATACATGAGGTTCGCACCGACCTTCGTCTGGTCGTCGTGCTTGAGTTGGTCACCGACGTATCGGACCACCTGGCCCTTGTCCATGTTCCCGCCCATCTCGTGACCGAACGGGAGGTATAGTTTCGGACCGTTGAGCACGGCCAAGCTGACGCCGACTACACGGGCGTCTCCACGGATATAGCCAGGGCCCATCTTATTGAGGTTCGGGTCGTAGGCTTCGACGTCGACGCCGATCATCTTCGCCTGTCGAAGGTCAGGCAACTCAGATGGCGGCGTCCACCCCGACTCTGGGGCAAACATCGCCATCTGGAAGCCGCCGATGTGAGCGTTCTTGAGCTTCTTAGCCATGCGTATATGTTACGTGGAACTCGATCTTGCGAAACTTGACTCGAGCTTCATAGAACATCTGCTTGGTGGCTTCTTCCTCGGCTGCAAGAGCCTGGAAGTTGCCGTCGCCGTAGACGAGTTCGACGACACCTGCCTGGATCAGAGTCCTGGCACACGACGCGCAGCTGATGTGGGTGCAATAAACCTTGCATCCTTTCGTCGTGATGCCACGTCGGGCCGCGAACGTGATTAAGTTCGTCTCGGCGTGGGAGGCGAACATATACTTGGTCGGTCGCTCGAAGCGTTCAGGCAGGTCGTCGACACCTCGAGGCGGTCCGTTGAACGCCGTCAAGATAATGGCGCCGTCTGGGTCGACGAGTATCGCGCCGACCTTCGTCGTGTCCTTGGACTTCATCGAAGCCCAAGCTGCGAAACCCATGTAGTATTGGTCCCAGTCCATGTCAGAGCTCCTCGAACATGAGCGACAGAGCACCCTTCTCCGAGTCGGCACACTCCCATAGGTGGTCGACGAATGACTCGGGATACAGGTGACTGTAGCGCTGAGGCAGGAAGACGGGACTCCTATTGACCTTGGGCGGACCGTTCTCGTCGAAGTCCTCGAGTATCTGGTTCACGTCGGCCCAGTTCCGTTCGTAGATATGCTTCGAGCCGGCGGTCAGGTGGAGGTTGCCGAGGATCAGTGGCAGCTCGGCATTCTCGACACGTATCTTGTTGAGGTGCAGCATCACCAGGAACGAGATCGCCGAGAAGTTGAAGATGTCGTACGGGTGACCGAGCCAGAGGTCCGACGACCGCATCGTCGCGACACAGTGGAGGACATGGTTGCGGACCAGGAACTGCAGCGACAAGGTGCACGGGATGTCCTTGCTCGGACCAGGGCTCTCGCGCCAGATGTTGATGACTGCCTGTCGTGAGTCTTGGTCCTGGTGCAGGTTCGCGACAACATAGGGTATCTGGTCCTTGACCTTGGGACCATACGCGCCGAAGAACTTGACGCCGTCGTCGGAGAACTTCGAGATGTCCTTCGAGTAGGGAGCGATCGACTCGACTCTGTCGTCGCCGCAGAGTATCCAAGCAGCTTCAGCCGCCATGAACTTGTATCCGAGCTTCCGCTTCGGGTTGAAGATGATCGGGTTCGCCATCGAAATCACTGACAGATAAGCCAGCGTCTCGTAGACCTCCATACCTCGAGGCGCGGACCTCATCCCATACTTGAAGACGTGTTCGAGGTCGTTGACCCACGCCTTGTCTGCGTCAATAATGGTGATCATCTCAGGTCACTCCTGTAATCCTCGGTGAACTCCAGGATATTTTGACATATTTGTCTGTTGACTATTCCCCTGGAGATTTCATTTTCTTGGAAGTTCTTGAAGACGTCATACCTCATGACGTTTTCCTTAAGACCCAGATACGTCTGGTAGAAGTCCACGTACAGATCGTAGACCTTCTCAACACCTTCCGGTGGGTCTCGGGCCAGTTCAGCTGCCGTCCTCGCGGCCTTTACGGCCACGTAGTACTCGAGGTATTGCTGCTTGTTCTCGGGCAAACACATCACGTATGTGAGTCCGATATTGTTGGCAATGTGCTCGAGGAGGAAATGCCGCTTGATAAACGGCGATCCACCGCGGTAGGCTTCCGCGTAAAGTATCTCGCTGATCCACCACCGGTCGAGAATGACTGGTTGTTTCTCAGCAAGTCGAGCACAAAGACGGATCGCCGCATAGTGGTAGACATCCATCTTGTTTCGGAACCGATACGTCAAATGGATATATCGGGCTCCGAGATACTCCTGGAGAGACCGAGCGAGCGAGGTTTTACCCACACCGTCTGGTCCCTCCAAGACGATGATCGGGTATCTTGACTTCTCAAGCAGGTCGATCATGTCACTTCACCAGGTCGCTGAGGTCAGCAGGTCTCCAATTCTTGGGCTTGACAACATCGAAGCGGTATCCGCGCTTCGACTCATCTGCCGACTTGGCCAACACCTTCTGCATGTTGACCTCATGGACTCGCCGCCAACCTTCATCGAAGTCGACGCCATGGTGGTAGGCTGTTCCGATAGCAACATAGACCAGGTCGATGAGACCGTCGAACTGCTCGTGGAGGTCCCGGCCACCTTCATTCCGCTTGATGAGCCACCTCGACTCATTCTTGATGTGGTCATGAAGCTCGTTGAGCGACCGGCCGATGTTCACGAAGCCGGAGTTGTTGGCGTATTCGGCGAGCTCCTCGATCATGAAGCCGATGCGAAACAGTGCGAGTTCATCGGGCAGTTCCTGCGGACCGGTTGGGCGATGTTCGCCCAACCCTGTGAACTTCATATGGAAGTCCTTGATGTCACCGTAATAGTCTGGCGGCAGGTTCATGGTTCTCGTGACTGGATCAGACATTGGCTAGGTCCTTCCAGTTGTCACTCGACGTCCAGGGCTCGCGGACCTCCGTAATCGGAGCATATTTCCGTTCATAGCCCTCGGGAGCGACGGTGAGCCGCCAGAAGCAGTTGCGTGCTTCACGCGGGAACAGAGGAGCGAACAGGATCGCCGCCAGGTTGCTGTCGAAATAGTCGTTCAGCCGTTCGTAGACCTGATAGACTTCGTTGCCATATCGGGACTGCAGCAGATGAGCATAATCCCGCTTCGAAGCAAACGTGCCGAACTGCTCGACGATGCCGAAACCGAGTTCCTCGAGCAACCATCCGAGAGCCTCGTTCTTCATCTCGTTGACATGGTTGTCAGCCGTGTCGGTGACGTTCCAGTTGGGCGTCGACATGAAGAACGTCGGAGTATAGCCGTGAAACTCCTTCGTCTTCTGCATGATATACTTCACGCGGTTGAGGACGCGGATGACATGCTCCGGCTCGATATGCTCGAGGACTTCGAAACACGTGATCAGGTTCGGAATGGCGAAGTAATCCTCGCCGTTGTCGCCCTTGACATTCATGCAGAGTTCGCCGTCCTTGGCGTTGTCGAACCAAACGTTGTGGTCGTTGGCGAAGTCGACCGAACCGAAAGTCGTCGGCTTGAACTTCGTGTTGGCGAACATGTCGAGGTTGAACTTCGACGAGTGGTTGTAATCGAGACCGATATACTCGATCGGGGCGATGCGGTTGCTCAGCATCATACGTGCGAGCGGGGCATCCACACCACAGCCGATGTCCAGGACACGGATGTTCTTGTAGATGTGCTTCTGGAGCAGGAACTTGATCACGTGCGACCAGCGCACGCAGTGCGATATGTAATCGCGGTGTATGAGGATACGCTCCTCAGCTGTATCAATACTCAGGTGAGTATTGTCGATGGACTTTCCACGCACGTTGGCCATTCTGATCTCCTGACAGGAAAAGAAAAAGCCCGTCCCTGCCTGGCATCAACCAGGAAAGGACGGGCTAGTCTAGGCTATGGAATGAGGGAAACCACAGCCCGGGACTGCTACTTCGCAGGCTTCGCCGGCGCCGCGGCCGGGGACGACTCCTTCGCCGGCTTCTCGGCCTTCTCCTTGGCGGGCTTCGGCGCCTTGATCGTCTCGATCAGGCCGGCTTCGGCGAACTTCGGAGCATAGTACGCGAAAATGCGGTCGGGAGCCTGGCGCGTCACGAGGGCACCGGAAGCGACGACGGCGTCGACCATGGTCTTGCGGTCCACTTCCTTGCCGACGCCCTGGGCGAGCAGATAGTCGTAGAATGCCTTCTGCTGCGGGGCGATCTTCTCGCCTTCGTTGAGCTTGCGCTTGAGGACAACCTTGTCGGACATTGAACTCTCCTGTTTCTGGTGGATTGCCGCACGCGGCGGTCAATTTCTACTTACGAATATAGTGTATCACATTTCAATTCGTAAGTAAATAGGCAAAATGAAACTAGCCTTGTCTTTAGAACTGCATTTCATCTTCAGAAGGCTTTGTCTTGACATTCCAGTCGGAACCGTCGCCCACATCGAATGAGAGCCAGTCATGCTGATGCCTCATGATCTTGTCGAAGTATTCTCGGGCTTCTTGTAGAGTCGGGAGTGTCGTCGCAGACTGCCTATCGGGCCCGATCAACTTGCGAATGAATTTATCCGACGGAGCTATCTGACGAATTCTTTTGAAGAACGCATTAAGGTGTGGTAACCGACGGTAACCTAACCTGCTCAAGTAAGCCAAGCAGTCTTCATGAAGCTCCTGGGTCTTCACGGTGTTCAACCATGAAGTCTTCGACATCAGTAGCGAGTTACCCTGCTGCAGACACGTAAACCAATACGTATCTATTGGTCCCATTGAAGTTTCTTTCTGCTGAGACAGAGCCACCGTGTCTGGAAGCTTACGGATGTCAGTCGACTTCAGATCGAAGTGCATCAAGTCGTAAAGCAATCCTCCATACCCGCCATTCTGCATTTGCTCGAGCATGTTGATGAAGTATTGTTGGTCCTGCTGGTTGCCGTTTCCGACATCTACAATGCCGAACCGTCGTTCTTCGAATGCCGCCGGTATGACCCACTCCTCGTTGCTAGTAATAAGGAGCCGCAGGTAATTATTGACCTGTAAAGAGTCCCGTCCCTTTTGTTCGATACGCTGGGTATCTGAGGTGACGAGCGATTTGAGTTTTCCAACGTGTCTGGGATCGCCTCCCCAGAAGCCTTCATCAGAGTGTAGGAGTATCGTGGATGCCATATGCGAGTTAAAGTTTCCAAAGAGATACCTCTCTTGGTCGATCAGCGTATAGTGACGCTTAATGAGTCGACCGAATATCTTGCCAACGATAGTCTTGCCGGTTCCTTGTTCCCCGCGCAACGAGAGACTGGTTCCGGACTTTACTCCTGGGTTCTGGATGATGTCGGCGAACCAGCCGAAGACCCACTTGAACAACTCCTCGTCCTCGTTGCAGACATTCTTGAGAAGGTGTTCGTGGAAAATCGACCAGTCGCCGGCACCATCTGGTTCGAACGAGAAGCCTTGCCAGAGATTGTAATGCTCCGGTCTTACGACTCCTGGCTCGAATATCAGACCACGGTAGGTCCGCCTGTCAGGATGTCCAAGCCAGTGGTCTCCCAACTTAACCTGAGTTTTCCCAACTACTGTGGTCTGATTTCCGAAATATTGCTTGAAGGTTTCAACTGACCAGTATTCGACTTCGACACTACCATCAGATGCATTTTTCTTCTCGTATAGTATCGCCGACTTTCCGCCCGTCACAATAAATGCGTATTCTCGGTTGATCCTCGCGATCTCAGCATCGGCGACAGGAATATACGGTTCAGCCTTCGAGACGAGCACATGGAAATCGATGTCGAATTCTTCCGGTATCTCATCCGCGACATCCCAACCCTCAGGCAAGCCTGGTGGAACTGGGACCATATAAGGTTGGTCACCCTGATCGATGAGCATCTCGGCGAGTTCATTCATCGCCTTAAAGCCGGGTTCATCGTTATCCGGCCACAGAATTACTTTACGGCCTTTGAGAAGTTTTGTATCCGAATACTTGACTGCCGCTGCGCCACCAGGCCATGACGTGCAGATATACTTACTGCCGAATAATTTTTTGCCTGCATCAGCCGCCTTCTCACCTTCGAAGACAATGACTGGCAGTTCTTTATTCTTGAAGTCCGGCAGATTGTAAAACGGACGGGGCTTATCGAAGGACTTCCAGGTCCACTTCTTGCCGCCTTGGTCCGAGTAGCAATAACACATCGGTATGAGGGTCTTGTCGACTCCTCCGGACCCGTTCTTCTTCTCAAAGCGATGGATCAAACCGATCACGGAACCATCTTGCTCGTAGTATACCCACGTGCGGACGGGTTTACCGTGCTTGAAATGACTGACATCGGTTGGTATCTTGACGTCTTTTGGGACTGGACGGATCGGGCGCCACGACTCTGTGGCTTCCTTCTTCGGCCACAAGTCCATGTCTTGCAGAGCCTTCATCACCTCCTGTTGGGAGCAGCCCGCATGACACTTGAATAGTATCTTGCCGTGAGGCGATCTGATCGACAGACTCGCCTTTCCATCGTCGTGGGCAGGGCAGCGGGTAATCCAGCCGTCTGCGACCTTCGACTCTTTGCCATTGCCCAATGCGCGGGCGATGTCTTCTGGTGTCCGGTTCATGATACCGGCCCAGAAACTATATGCGTTGGCATCTATTCCCTCATTTTCGGCGCCCGACCACGCACAACGTAGCCGTCTTTGATGAACTGCGGACGATAGTATTGGAAGATGATCCAGGGTTCTTGCTTGGTCTTCAGGTGCCTGTTAGCGACCAAGTTATAGATGATCCGCTTGATCTCGTCCTCATTCAAGAACTGTTTCCCGTGGTCATGTAACGCCGAGAAGACGATCCTCGCCTGATTGTTATACTTTTCTTTATACTCATCTTCTGACTGGATGAGTTCTTTCATGAGATTGAGCTTGAACTCATACTTCTCCTTGGTCTGGGCTTTGGTTCCAGACATCTGAGGAGCGACGAGTCTCTCGCCAGTATCCTGCAGAAACTGCCAGAGTCTCTTGCAGAATTCCTCGGTCCCCACATCAGGTGGAGTCCGCTCATAGTCTTCAAGCTTGCCAGTCGCACTCTTGGGCATGGACCAGGAAGCTGTCTTGTGCCGCTCGATCCACATCTTCTCGAGGGCGTGGTGATCGTGCCTCGTCCTGAAGTCATTCGGCGACTTGTAGACGTGCTTGTTAAAGGTGCTTACAGCCGTTACTGCCTTTCTCGCGAAATCAAGCGATGGGCAAAGTCGGGTCGCACCCGTTGTGGGGTAAAAGATCACCACCCATTCATTTGTTGGAAGTTCAGACATTAGACGTTACCTTATGGACACTGTGCGATATTCCAGGGATTATTATATCACCAGGATTACGACAAGTAAATCGCTGAAATATCGCCGCCGTCACCTAGCCCTCTTATTCTTCTTACTGATTAGTTCGTGGCGAAGTGCCTCATTGATTACTACACTCATCGATACTTTACGCTCAGCGGCTTCTTTCTGAAGCACTTGATACATGTATCGGGTCAACGAGAACTTAACCTGGAGCCTGGGGCCTCCACCACTGTGACTCTGGTTACGTCGAGGAAACAAAGGTCGGTTCTGCCTGGCGACATGTTTGATTGACTGGACACCTCGGCCAAGAGCTTCGGCTATTTCCTCCGTAGTCTTACCATCAAGCCAAAGCTTAGAAGCTTTGTTTATTTCCTTGATGGACCATTGTCTAAATGTCGTTCCGGAAACCGAGGAAGACTGGGAAACGGGGTTTTCCATTAGGGCCTAGGCTCTGATATTTGAAGGTAAGCGTCCGGCCGACCATACGATCGACTTCCCGCCAATACTGTTCTCGGTGTCCGGCCGTGAAACCAGTTCCGATGTCGAACTCGACGTCGCCCCACTTGACAGTGAATTTTCCCAATACGTCCATACCTTGCATATTGGCTTTGTGGGAGCTTCGCTCAGTATAACCCAGCTCATTGGTAACCGCCTCGTTCGCGTTGTGCATGAGTTCGTGGGCCGAGACGACGACAGCTTCAGCGTCGAAGAACCGTTTCAGTTTCAGAAGGATACCTTCTTTGACTGTCGACCGACCAAACTTGTAATGGGCATACGGGTCACGAACCATGACTCCTTCCCAACCATCGGCGAGACAACGAGCCTCGTAATCAAGCAACTGCTCCTCGTTGTCGATCTGAGTCTGCTGAACAGACTCGACACGTTTAGGCTTCTGATCGTTGATCCAGGCGGCTGCGGCTGTGTTGCGGACATGATAGGGCTCGTGGTGAAGACCCCAGTTGTCGAACACCATATACTTGAAATCAGGCATACCGTTACGAGACGATAACTTCGATTGAACGGTGTTGAAGTCGTCGACCTTGTCGTTTGTGTAAGTGAGAAGCTCACCGTCGAATTGCGGGAGCCTCATCTCCTTTAACTTCCCGAACACATATGTATTGGCGATAGGTTTCAGGTTTCTCGAGACTGGATCATGGTTCGGCGTGATCGCGCAACGGAAACCATCGTATTTCGGCGACGCCCAGGTAAGATACCTGAGAGTGGGAAGATCGACCTTTTCGGCGAGAAGGGGCTTGAACATCAGTTGAGACTCCTGAGTGGCTTGAAACCTAGATGAAGATAGAGGTAACCTTTTGGGGTTTCCTCAAATGAGTAAAACCGCGTTCCCGCGATACTACGTATATCAAGTACAGTAAGACGCATCCCGCGATTGACTGAGTAGTCAGCTTCACCGAATGCATTGTGCCAGTCGTCATACTGGCATATACATTTCTCGCCGGGTTCCACTATTGTGGCTCCTTGTCCTTCTTGGCTTTCTTGGCTTCAAGAGCGGCTTTGATGGCGTCGCTAAGTTTGTCCCGCTCAATAGCCTCCCTTTCATGTATTTTCTGACGGGCTCGACTGATCATACCGTCGAGTTGGTCATCAGTGATCTTGTCGAAGATTTCCTCGAGCTTAATCATCGCGGCACCTCCACACCATATTTCTTGCAGATGTCAGCTGCGGCCGCTCGGCTTCTCAATTGCTCGATTTCCATCGCCGATATGATGTAACCAAGTTCGAACCACCTCACGTGGTCAGACTCTGCTTTCTTCATATGGTCGAGCAGGACCTTCAGATGAGGCCACAAGACCTTCTGCTGCCAGTCAGACAGCTTGAGATACGAGGTGAAGTGAACCAGTTCCTGGGCGGCCAGAAAGATCGGATGACCGTCTGTTGGCGGCTTCCAGTCCTGATTAGTTACTTGCTCAGCGGAATGCGCTCTCGCAAGATGAGCAGGCGGCTGCTCGAATAGATCGAACTGTTCTTTGGACATTGAACACCTTCATGGACACGTTAACGTTGTTCGAGATAGTATTTCGCTGTGTAGAGAACATCCTCATCGAAAGGTTGTGGATGCGGAGTCCGCGGGTTGACAATCCAGTTGAGATAGTCCTTGGGAACTTCACTCCATGGTTTGTCAAGATGCTTCTTGAGCTTGCACTTCTTCAAGAGCGTCGGATTGTTGCTGAGTCGGATGATCGCTTCAACCGGATTATCGCTTGTGGCTTTCGCCAATAAATGCTGAAACAGGTGGGTTGTAGCCTCGGCGTCAAACAGAGCGCGGTGGGATGTAGACCCTACTGCGTGGACGATCCTCGGAAGGTTCAACCAGTAATATAGAAACATGTTCTTGTGGCTCGTAGCATCCGGATAGACTGCTCTTGCCATCTTCAGACTGCACGCCCATGGCGCTTCTGCCATGGGTATCATCCGCTTATCGAATGAAGCCTGGTGAGCGACGACGAAGTCGAACTCCTCGTCAAAGAAAGGAGTCACAGCAGTCTCGATGTCGGGAGCATCTGCCACGTCCTCGTCCCTCAAGTGATGGACGGCAGAAGCCTCAGGCGGTATTGGGATACCTGGATTGACAAGAGTCTGGTAAGTCTTGACGATCTCGTTGTCCACGCAATACAAGCCGGCGATCTCGACGGCCTTATCTTCCGGACCAACGCCAGTGGTCTCGCTGTCCACAACCCAATACCGCATGATGCTTATTCCTACCGGAGGGAGTTCAGGGCGGCCTCGTGGACCTGGATGCTCTGCTCGACCAGGTTGAGCCGGTCGCTCAGGCGGCTGATCTCGAGACGGAGGTCGGTCCGGAGCTGGATCATGTCGCGGAGCTTCGTCGTGTGCTCGCGGACCATGTTTTCCGGAACGGGAAGACGGTCAGAACCGGTTGCCGTGAGGGTGCTTACATTGGACATCAGATGAGTTCCTTCTCTTGTGCGAGCCATTCGGGCATCGTCACCTCGACGTATCCCGCTTTCTTGGCTTCAACGTATTCTATTTGCGACAATGGTAGAGTGAATGGTTCTGAGTCGTGAGTCTCCTTTACAAGAATAGAAGCGTCGAGCTTCTTGATGAAGATAAGGGTGAAGTCTTCAAGGCCGGACTTGCTCATGCTGTGACCTTATCTCTAGGCACGAACATCTTCATCGAATTCAGCATAGCTTCAGTAGCCGGCTTGATGACGATTTCTCGCTGGTTTGTGAGGGCCCAGACCATGGTACGGGTCAACCATTCCTTGGTCTTGTAGTCCGAGAAGTTGATGAGATACTCCTTCTCGGCATCCAGCTCGTTGTCCGTCTCCCAGACTTCAACTAGACAGTAGATGGAGATATTCATGGCACCGTAGTTCCTGTCTTGTGTATGATCGATTGTAACACGAAGATTTCCGGAAGTAAACTCCCGCGAAAACTGTTGCCTTGACTCAAGTATCTCTTTCGACCGTAGACGTCTCTTGGACCTCTCGTTCCCGAGAAATACTCTAGCTTTCTCGACAGCTCTTGTCGATTGAAACCTTTGGAAGCCCATCCTATCAAGACGTATGAACGGGTCTCGTCCGGCCAGAAATTCCTGGACAGCCACTTGTGTCATGTATTGAATGGGCTTAGAGACGGGCTGCCTGCACCAATGGAGTATGTGGTGAAGTTCTCGTCTCTGCTCCCAATCAGCGTTATCTCTTCTTGCCAATATACGTCCTCGTTGTTCTGGCCTTGTCGAGATCAGCGGCCTTCTGCTCGGCGCGTTCTTCGACGGCAGCCTCGATCGTAGCTTCAAGGTCGATCTGAGAAAGCGCCGACATGTGCTCCTGGGCCTTTGCGATACGCACAAGGCTCATGGAGATGTGGCCAAGCAAAGCGGCATAGTTCTTGTGGTGAACCGCTTCATCGACAGCCATCGCATGTTCGATCAATTCACGGTCATCTTCTTCATTTTCGGTCATTTTTGTTACCTTTCCCTGGAACCACACTATTTACTTATCACCCAAAACGGACTATATACATACTCAGTCGAGGGCGACCTGCTGAAAAGCACGTGATCGAAGGCCCGTGCCGCCCTCAATTCTCTTTCCGAAGACGGGCATTGTCTTCGTCGATTTTCTTGCCGAGTTCTCTCGGGAGACCTCCGCGGTAATAGCAGCCTTTGTAGAGCCACTTATTCGCGGATGGCCAGTAATGAAGCTTCTCGCCATCGATCATCCGATACCAGTGAGTATCGGAGTGCTTCGACCAGCCGAAATCGTCAGCTTTAGCAAGGCTCTTGGCTCGTCGTTCTTGCTTCTCGCGACGGATGTCGTTGAAGATTTCGTAGTCTTCTCGGCTCATCCTGCGAATGCCTTGTTGAGTTCTTTCATCTCCTCGAGGGTGCAGCACTGGTTCGCTACCAGCACGCCTTGAGCGTAGCCGAGCCAGCGACCCAGCTTTCCTTCGGAGAACGGTTCATCCGACGCCTCCATGCGGTGGTGCATGGACTGGAGGTGTTCCAGGTCGACGCCGACCTCGTCGAAGCTGATGTTTCCATAGCCTCGTTCACGTGCCAGATCGAGAGTGGCTCGCATAGCTTCACGCATATTCATGTTCGTTCTCCTTCGTTATCTCGACGAACCGTCCGTCGTCGAACTCGTCGGGGTCCCTGACTGAGTAGACCCCGTCGTCCCCGCGATAGAGGACCAACATGTCTCCATCGACTGGGAGCTTGTTTGAGCACTGCAGTCGAGCTTCGCCGATCACCGTGTAGTTGCTGCCACGCTTCTTATGATGGAAGCGTGGGCCGAGATAGGCTTTCTCGATAAGCTGAGCGGCCTCGATGGCGTCGACTCGACCGACGTGAAGGTTCTTCAGCCGGTAGACAAGCTTCTTGATCTCGGCGTCAGTCACGATCGTCTTCCTTTGTCGGGAGCTGGTGCTCGATCTCATCTGCCACCTCAATGGCTCTGTTGACCATCTGGCGTGTCCCATTCCATGTTCCACGGCTCGTCTGGGCGTGGGTCATTGCGAGACACATAGCTTCCACGAGCCGACGCTTTTCGTAATTCTTACTCACGGCTTTCCCTTCCTGCGTTGAACGCTTCTTCCAACCACTGGTTGACAAGGTCGAACTTTTCTGGGTCCTTGTTGCATACCCGGTGAAGTATCTCGGTTGCCATCGGCATGTCCGCAATGGTCTTTGCCTTAGCTCGATAATACCATGTATCGAAAGGCTTGGGTCGATCGCGCTCAGGCACGGTCGCTATTTTCGGGGGCCAAGCCATCAGACTGTCCTCCTCAGCGGAATGATTTCCTCGGCTTCCGTGTGCTTGCACAGATATGCCGTGGTGCGAAGCTCCGACCAGACAGGCTCCTCGAAGTCAGACTGGTCTTTCTCGTAGGTCGAGGCCGTGACAAGTTCTGCCACATACCATTCGCCGTTGTGCATTATAGCGTAGGCTCTCATCTTCTTCCCTGTATATCTCGTATCGTTAACTCGAGTTCCAGCCTTGGCAGAAACTCTCTACGCCACCCCTTGCGTGATCGCTTTATCTTCGCGATACACTTGAGCAGGTGATCGTAATCCATGTTGGACACTAGAACAGGTCTACCATCCGCACATACCCAGATAGTATCCTGCATTTAAGCCGAGCCTTTCGTCTCCATGATTGTATTGACGATGCCTTTGTTGCCGACCTCGATATTCTCCGCGACGATCGTCATGGCCATTTCAGGAGTCATCGTACGCTGATCTTGCAAAGCAATAATCATGCCGTGACCTGGGCACTTACCGCGAGCATATGAGACGCAGGCAACCGTGACAGATGCTTCTTTAGCAACTTGTCGAGGTCATGTTTGAATGTCGCGTGGCGAGCGTCCGTCCCAAATAGCTTCGTCTTCACTTGTGCCTCCCGGCATATATCTGGAGTTCTTTCCAGGATGCGTGGTATTGACTCGACTGACGCTCATATACGTCTTGCTCGTAGTAAGTGAGGTTCAAGCCGTGCCATGCGCCCTTCTCGATATATTCTGTCGAGCAGAATTTGATGACCGAACCGTTTCGCAAAGTCACGATCATCTCAGGCATATTGACCAGAAAGAAATCCGGTATGCAGACGTTAAGAATGTCGCAACACATCCTGAATGCACGCATCAGGTGGTCTCGCGTGTCGCCCACGTATATAGCCCGGGCGTTCTCAGTGGAGCTCGCGTGCGCGACAGTCCTGAGAACCGCGCGGAATGTCTGTCCGGAGTTTCTCATTCCCATCCCCTACACTTCGGGCATGTTTCAAAATCAAGCATGTTGTGCTCGCACCGAGCCATCATGCCACGCACGAAGGATTTCTTCTGCTCCTCCATCATGGCAGCACGTTCCTCAGGAGTCATCTTCTCGACGGCCTCCTTCGCCTTCTTGAGGAGTTCATCGAGCTCCGGTCGTTCAGGTGCTCGGGTCATCGGTTTTCCTCGGAAGTGTGGGATGGTGAAACCCCGGCTGATGATGCGTGTAGCGGCGTTTCTTCATCCAGCGTTTCGCCGAGTCGAAGAAGTCGAGCCGCTTGATATCGCCGTAATCCATCATGCGTTCAGCAATGCACCAGAGATCGAGGAGCTCGTCTTCGAGGTCCTTACGGTTGTTCGTTTCACCTACGATAAATGGGCTGTAGCTATCATAACCATGACGCAGTATCTTGGTGCACGCCTTGACAACCTCGGATGCTTCTTCGGCGAGCATCTCCAGCCGTTCACGCTGTGCATTTGTTAGGCCGCCGAACTTGGGGCCTTCCACTTTACTGATTTCTTCGGGTAGCTTGTTCATGGAAACATATACTCCACTTGTTTTCCGAGAGACTCGGCGTAAGCGATCTCCCTCTTGGTTGAGGAACCAATATATCCGCCAACGTTGATCACGAAGATGGCGTCGGACAAGTCGATCTTGCGGTAATGCAGCTTGTCCAAGAGCTGCTTCTCCACGCTCGCTTCGTTCCCGTCGGATGTCAGGAACTTGGCACCTGTTGGTTGGTCCGCGTGACCGAATAGACCGAGCGATATCACCACATTGCCAAGCATACTCAGATGCATATTGGCCAGGTGAAAAGCTTCTGGGAAGCGGCTGCTTCCACATAAAGTGTAAATCTTTGTCATGATTATTCCTTGTCGTAATAGACGGACGCAACACTTGCTGCATTCATCTTGCCAATGATTGAACCATCTTCACGATAGGCTACGAACCAGCCGATGCCATACGTTCCGAGGTTTTGCTCCTCATACTCGATCTTCGCGACTTTATTGTCGACGTGACCGTGCGCGTACCCAACCCAGAACTGGTCAGGATACTCACCCTCGCGCCAAGGTTCTGGGCCCACTACACGATTAATCTTGGACATCAGAAGCCCCTGTCGTTCGCGAACTTGAGTGCGTCCTCGGACGAGATCACCATCTGATGAGGCTGGCCAGCGAGTGTGTTCGCGGTATTGTCAGCAACCTTGACGCCGTTGCTCTCGAGATAATCCGCGAGAGCCCTCATGAAACGGCTCTTACCGGTGGCCATTTCACCCGTGAACGTGATCGTGATGTTCTTCATCTTAGTCTCCATTGCTATCTCGTTGTATTCCCAGTCAATGAGTTCGATATTGCTCATGTTCCGTCGCGGTCCTTCTTCCAGCTTATATAGTGAGCCAGAGCAAGGGCTCCGACAACGATGCCGGCGACCATGAAGAAGAACATGATCTTTTCTGCGGGTCCGATCATGATTATCTCCCGAGCGGATCGTTGTTGTTCTTCCACTCCCGCTCATACTTGAGTTCGAGAGCCTCGCCAATGGTCTGAGATGGACGTCCTGCCCGCTCGTTGTCCATGTCGTCGAGCACGGCCAGTGTCACTGGTTCCTCGGGCTTGGGACCTAGGCCCCAAGCAATTTCTCTTTGTGCGGCCAGATACTCAGGAGAGTTGACCTTGGGTTCTTGCGACGACAGCTGAGTGTAGAAGGCGATCTGCTCCTCGCGCTGGATAAACAGCCGGCCGCGATCCTCGACAATATATCGAACCTTCCCGTTTGTTTTTGGGAAGCTGCAGAGGCACGTCGCCTCGTAGGTGAAGTCCTCGCCGCGCACTTCGCAGGGCTTGCCGATCCACTCGAACCCTTCAGGCAGCTTGATGGTATCGACTTCGCCATTGTCGCCGCCCATATCGCGGAACCACTCGATCATTCTCATCGGCGTATCTCCCGCTCGAGTGCACGGAACGTGTAGACTTTGATAAGCTCCACATGAAGCGGAACCATCTCCATGTAGGCTTTGACAAGGTCGACGCCGCCCACCCTCTCGCTTATAATCGCGAGCATCTTCACAGTTGCCGCGGACAGGATTTTGAGAGCGATAGTCTCCGAAGCATGTGACTCTGGAGATGCCAGATCGAAACCATCGCTTTCGACCTGCTGGGTCATCTTCAGGATAAGCTCATTACTCTCCTGCTCGATATAATCCCACAGGAGTTGCTCGTCAGGTGTCATCGCCATCACTTGTATTCTCCTCGTCCATTACCGCATCGGCGCCAGTGCCGAACAGCTCGTCTTCTTCGTCTTCGGTCAGGTCGAGTTCGCCACGACGCAATAGGTCCGGACCGAGATCATAGTATTCGGGATACGGATCGTTGGGCCCCGGATTGAATTCACCTCTCGCCCACTTCTCGATGTCCCGCTTTTTCGCCACACCGTGGTTCATGAACAGTTTCCCGTTCGACTCTCGCCACCACGGCAGGTTGAACATCTTGACCTCGTGCGACATCCGCATGACCAGCTCTTGCTGCGTCAGCTCCCGCCCAAGGGGTTTGTTCCCGAGTTCCTGCTTTGCACTGCCGTCGAACGTGGCGACGCCAAGCACTCCTTCGACGACCTCATAGTCGTACGGCGGAATGTCCTCGCCGATTTGCGCGAGCATCACAATACAACCGTAGGATGTTTTGATGCAGCAGTACTTGAACTGGCCGGACTTCTGCTTGTTCCGCTGAGCGACCGTCGCGTTCATGAAATAGTGGGCCTGGGGTCTGTAAGACTCGAGGACGATGAAGTAGTCCCCGACTCTCTGCAGAGTCTCCCACGGGTATATCGGTGTTCTGCTCACTTCTTCGGCTCCGGCTTGAATGTCATCCACTTGTCGAGGACCTTGCCCTCGTCAGTGAGTCTGACTTGCTTCTCGACTTCATCGACCTCGAACAGGCCAGGAAACCGACCGCTGATGTCGTCGACCAGAGGCTTCACAGCGTCTGAGTAACCCTTCCAGCTCCCCGGTTTCCCTTCGGTCCTCCTCAAGAGGTGCATGAAACTCACTAACTCAGGATGGAACATTGACGTTTCCTTTCGCCTCAATCTTGTTCAGAACCTGGAACCACGTGGTCACGATCAGGATTTCTCCCGTCGGCCACTCCTCTGCGTGAACCATCATCCTGAAGTGTGGAAAGTTGTTCATGTATTGCCGCAACTCCAGCAGGAGGTCCCGCTTATTATCCGTTTTGCAGACGATCATCCCGCCCAGTTCCAGAAGAAACTTGAACGGCCACGGTCTGGTATCCGCGAGCGGTATCTGGCGAACCTGGGTCTTCTCAGCGGACACGAATAGAGTGGGCAGGGGGCCTTGGCCGCTGTCAGGAGTCTGCACTGGATAGAGTTTCTGCTTCACATACAGGATGTCAAACAGCTTCTCGAATAGTCCATCGTCCACCCAGAAATCCAGAGCGTGTAGCCCTGAATTCGACCTCCAACCCTTGGGTCCTCGGCCTGGGGTTTTCCCAATACGCTCGATCAGGGTGACGAAGCATTCCTTGACGTCAGAGACTTTGGCAGCCTCCCCGAATGGTTCGTATCGGAATACTGTCCCACGCACCGTGATTGCCTCACGTTGCACCAAGCGTCTAAGGATGTCAGTCGCCAGTTCAGGACTCACCGCAGCATTCTCTCATGATATAGATGACATTATATCACCTGGTTTTACGACTGTAAATGTCTCGGTTTACGTGCACAGATAACTAGCTATTTTACTTTCACGTCGTAACGTGATACTATATTCTTATACGCACGAAAAGGAGACTGTCATGCCGCGTATTTTGGAACAGAAGCAGATCACGGACACCACCCTCTACACTCGCTTCTCAGATGGAGTCGCGATGGGGCTGCGTCGGTCAGATTACATCGACGAGCGCCGCGGTGGCGGAGGCTCGAGGGCCTCGGCTCCTCCCATCCAGACGAACGACCCGAAATACAACATGTATGCGAATGCCTTGCCTGCGGCTATCCGCCACAAGGTCTGCGCAGCGGGTCTCGACGTCAGACAACTCTACAAAGAGTATCGTTCAATCGGTCGCGACGCCATGGTCGCCAAATACCAGAACGTAGGAGAGTGAGATGAAGAACTACAAAATCGGACTGTTTGGCTCCGCGGGTGTCCGCACGATGGAGATCAACGAGAATTTCATGTCGGACGATTTTGCGCTCAATTATGTCGAGCGATCGCTCCGATACTACTATCCTGTGTTCTACAGTGCGGCGGTTTGGAGACTCGACGACGAAGGTAACGGCACACTCCTCGCCGAGTTCTCGAGCACCGTCTCTGTGACCATGAAGCGAAAGGAGAGCTGACATGACCATCAAGGAAGCAGTGATCAACTACCTCAATGAACAGAGCACCGCATCCGACTTCAGTCTCGGCGACGCAGCTGAATACGCAGAAAGTCTCGTTCGCGAGGCCGTTCTCGAATGGGCCGATGAGAACGGCTACGATTTCGACGAGTTCACCAGCGTCTGGTATAAGCCCGACGTCCCGGCGCATGCACCCCTCAATAAGTAATGTGGGAGTGACGTCTATGGGACCAGAAGCTAAGGCCGCGTTTATTACTGCGATGGCTGCATGTTGCCACGCCAGACTTATGGCTATGCAGGAACAGAACATGTCCGATCGCCTAGTCGGAAGACCTCCGACTTATCAGCCGTTCGATTTTGAGAGCGAGCCGTTCAATCATGGCTTGGGCCACAACCAGGTTATCGAGTATCTGAGGAGTTGATCCTCGGATTTTGGTGACTGTTGGGTGGTTTTTTGTGAAAGTTCTGAGGGTCTCAGTGAGTGGGCTGGGGCCCTTTTTGTTCGGGTTTTGGTCGGTGGTGAAAGGGCTGGGGCCACTTTACCCGCAAAATTGGTCACCTAGGTTGTGTATTGTGATGTCCAGTGTGCCTAAAAAGTACTGCCTAAGTTATTGACTTTATTATACTTGAGGCTCATTTTTTACGGGTTGACACACACACATATAAAATGTGTTAATTGTTTTGATCATATTATCATTATCATTTAATATTGTTGATATAACATATTTAACATGATATAGTGATATTGACCCAAACACCATGAATTTTAGATTGTGTGTGCTGTGCCTCTGTGCAATATGTGCTTAACACAGTGTATTTGTGATCTTTAAAATAGAGTATACTGTGATAGAAGAAAGTGCTAAGCAGGACCAGAAACCTCACTAACACATATCATATTGTTCTATCAGCCCGTGTGACGCTGCTTTAAGTTGTCGCGATTGCGGGTTAACCCGTCCATTTTTTCACCAAATGCTGGGCAAGGATGGATTGACCGGCCGCCCATAAACCTAGCGGCCAAAGTTCCGGAAACTCACACCTGAATTCTCAAATTTTATGCCAGTTTTCGTGGTTTTTTCCGCGTTTTTTCCAGCTTTTTCACCCGAAATTACTGCAAAATGCCGCCAAATGTCCTAGGAATAATCCCTAGTCATCTACCCGTAATTCTAGGACAATCCTGGCATTCTCTGGGTTATTTCAGGGATATTTATGATAGGAATATAAGGCTTAATTCCCTGGAATTTAAGGGAACGGGTGGATCAACAAGGCCCCAGAACCCTCCGCCACTATTCGTGACATATTGGCCAAGAACCCGGCGAGTCGGGCGGAAAAACAAGGTGCGAGGATCGGTGGCTCGAGGGACGAGGGTCACATGGGCTGCCGAGTTGAGAAATTTTCTGGCGAAACGGAGGGCGGCGGGCCGAGTTGGCCGCTTATACTATCCATTCTACCCCGCTACAGCGCCAATGAGAAAGTTTGCATTCTTTCAAGTGTAATCAAACATGACACGGTTAACGATCTATTAACCGAGCCGAGTGGCGCATCAGCGTTAAAAATTAACGTTAACCGACCGTTAGTGTGGTCACCAGCCCATTAACGCTTCATTAACGTTAATTCACAACTCGGTAGCAACCGGGATGTCCGTGTCTTTCGTTACGCTCTATAATATACTGGTGAATATGTGATGAGGTATCCTAATGAAGACCAGGTTCCAAATCGTGGATCATAAGGATGGGATCGTACTCGACACGGTCCTCGAGTCCCGCAACAGGTTCTCAGCCCTGCACGAGTTGTTGAGGCTGAGCGGGATACATTACAATCCGGCACAGTTCAAAGAGCGCGCTGGCTGGGTAGAATTCCGAGGCGCTTATGCAACCTACAAGACAACGACGAGGTTCGGATGACTCTCTTTTCAGAATTTCAAAACAGCATGGTTTTACACCAAGCTGGGTGGCTCGACAAGGAACTTGGTCTGGATGTTCCGGACACGGTTGAAGCAGTTCGGGTCTACGAGGGAGGTCTCTATATCGAGGTCCTCAAGGACGGGCGCTTCCAGCTGGTTATCGAAAACCAGTGCTGGATCACTCCCAATACGAGTCTGCTCGATATGGAAGTCGAGTTGTACGGTTTCTTCAAGATGAACGGAGGCTAGTGAGATGTTTAAGAGCGAGGAACACAAGATCGGTTTCCACAATCTGGCGAAGGATTACGAGCTTCTATGCTCGGTATCCGGCAGTTTTGAGACGCGGATGTTCGACAAGATGGTCGACGACCTGACTGAGAGACTCTGGGACGAGATATATGAATGCTTGGAGGATGACTGGTTCGACAAGCCTCTTATAATGGCTCGGTTCGAAGCACATCCGCTGGCTGGTTCCATCGAAGCTCTCGTGGATACCATGAAATTTTACGAATGGGCTGGGAGAATTCCAGCTTATCTCATCGAGGCCTACGAAGGTTTCTATGAGGATGAAATCAAGAAGGCCAGCGGATATGACAAGGACAGCAAGGAAGCTCAGTCGACCGATGATCTGGATAAGGCCCGAGAATGGGTCTGGAACAAGATACACAACCATACACCCAGGGAACAGCTCAAGGTTTTCCTGGAATGGAACGGTATCCTAGGCTGGCAGAACTACATCGAGAATATCCTCGTGGATTTCCCGTTAACGCAAAATTAACGCCCACGACACTACAATATTCTAGTAACAAGGAGAACTGACATGCATGAGTTTCTGGGAAACCTGTCCATCTTATCGATGGCATCTTTCACGATCGGCTGGAAATTTGAGGAGCTTTCCTCGGAATTCATCCGACTTTCCGCCGTTTTTTCCGCGTTTTTCTAGAATGTTCCGGCGGATTTTCCTGGCAGTTTCCGTGGTTTTCACGGCCACTCCAGGGCTAGCGGGCGGCTCAATGGCTCCCGAAGTTCGGATCATCCGAGTCAACCCTCCGGCATCAATTCGTCGGGCGGATGAGTGGAATGCTCGGAAAAAAGAGATAGCACGGCAGGACCGCGCTGCTCAAAAAGAGTTGGAAAAATCCAACCGCGCGGCCGAACGTCGGGCGCTGGAAGCCGACAAAGCCTATTACAAACGTCTCGCGGCTGAGCGGAAGTCCCGAGACAAGAAGAAGAAATAGTCGGAAAATTTCCACACCGACATTTACAGGCCGGACGTGAGCCGCTTATAGCAGCCGTCCGGCCGCACTTTTAGGGCCAATGAGAAAATTTGAAACCGACTAAAGTTGTTCGGGTTAACGCTCTGGTAACGTTAACAATTAACGTTAACAGTTACCATTTGCATAAAACTTTACACAGTCCGCAATTCGTAAAGTTTTATTAAAACTTTAACAAAGTCACACGCACGTATCACAAAAAAGTTAGAGAAACGTTAACGGGACAGTTAAAACTTGCATAAATATTTTTTTTGAAAAAAAGTGAGGTGGTTAAAACTTTAACGAAAAAATTAACGTTTCTCTAACACTTTCATTCTATATTGGTATTATCAAATCAGAAATAAATCTGGTTTGAAAAATGAGGAAAATATCATGTCTAAGAAGATCAAGGCTGAAGTTGTAACTGTGGCTCCTGTCAAGAAGGGCTGGAGGATCAAGCAGTACTACATCGATCTGAAGGTCTATGAGGAGACAAAGGCAGAACTTGCCAAGGCTCCCAACCAGGTGCAGATCATGGTTAATCACTTCGCAACGAAGTTCGTCGACGAAGGATCTGCGGCTCAAGGGCGAGTGATGTGTCAATCTGCGATTGACGAAGCTGGTTTGAAAACCGTCATCGAGCCGCACGTTCTTTTCGCGTATTACCGCGCGAAGATGGAACAGTTTGGTTTAAAGCTTCGCGGCTGAACTAACGTTCCATTAACCAACGATCCGGACAGATTTAACCAATCTGTCCGGATCATTTTA